>DATIQP010000977.1:0-20308 GCA_035470765.1 Polyangiaceae bacterium
CCCTGCACGATCCCCTACGAGAAGATCGTGGAGATGAAGCCGCGGGCGATCGTGCTCTCCGGCGGGCCGGCGAGCGTCTACGGCGAGGGCGCCCCGACCGTGGACAAGCGGGTGTTTGAGATGGGCCTCCCCGTCCTCGGCATCTGTTACGGCGTGCAGCTCATGGCGCACCTGCTCGGCGGCAAGGTCGAGCGCGCCGAGGCGCGCGAGTACGGCGCCGCGCGCGTGATGGTGGAGCGGGCCGAGGGCATCCTCCACCGCTTCAACCCGGGCGAGTCCTTCGAGGTCTGGATGTCTCACGGCGACCGCATCGCCGCCATGCCTCCGGGCTTCTCCACGCTCGGCGTCTCGGACAACACCCCCTTCTGCGCCGTCGCCGACCCGAAGCGCCGCATCTACGGCGTGCAGTTCCACCCCGAGGTCGTCCACACCCCTCGCGGCGCCGAGATCCTCGCGGCGTTCCTGTTCGACGTGGCCCACCTCGAGCCGACCTGGACGCCCGGCGCCTTCAGCGACGAGGCCATCGCGGCCGTGCGCGCAGCGGTCGGCGGCGACGAGCAGGCCATCTGCGGCCTGTCCGGCGGCGTCGACTCGTCGGTGGCCGCCGTCATCTGCCACCGCGCCCTCGGAGACCGGCTCACCTGCATCTTCGTGGACAACGGCGTCCTGCGGCAGGGCGAATTCACCCAGGTCGCCACGACTTTCCGCGAGACCTTCCACATCAAGCTCATCGCCGTCGACGCCCGCGAGCGATTTCTCTCGGCGCTGCGCGGGGTCAGCGACCCGGAGCAGAAGCGAAAGATCATCGGCCGGGTCTTCATCGAAGTCTTCGAGGAAGAGGCGAAGAAGGTTCAAAATGCACGCTTTTTGGTCCAAGGCACCCTCTACCCCGACGTCATAGAGAGCGTGTCGTTCAAGGGGCCGAGCGCCGTCATCAAGAGCCACCACAACGTGGGCGGCCTGCCCGAGCGGATGCACCTGAAGCTCATCGAGCCGCTGCGCGAGATGTTCAAGGACGAGGTGCGCGCCGCCGGCGAGACGCTCGGCATCCCCCGTGACCTGCTCTGGCGCCACCCCTTCCCCGGCCCGGGCCTCGCGATCCGCTGCCTGGGCGAGGTCACCGAGGCGCGCCTCGCCGTCCTTCGGGCGGCCGACGCCATCGTCACCGAGGAGATCCGCTCGGCGGGCCTGTACGAGACCATCTGGCAGGCCTTCTGCGTGCTGCTGCCCGTGCGGAGCGTCGGCGTGATGGGCGACGAGCGCACCTACGAAGAGACGTGCGCGGTGCGGGCGGTGCGCTCGGTGGACGGCATGACCGCCGACTGGGCGCAGATCCCGTACGAGGTGCTCGCCCGCATCTCGAACCGCATCATCAACGAGGTGCGCGGCATCAACCGCGTCGTCTACGACATCTCGTCCAAGCCCCCGGCGACGATCGAATGGGAGTGAAGCTCTTCTCGGCGGCCGCGCTGCTGTTGGCGGCGGCGTGCGGCGGCGCCAACGCCGCCCCGCGCACGGTGTCGCTCCGCATGGCGGGGACGCCGGCCGACGCGCGCGTCACCGTCGACGACCAGATCGTCGGCACGCTCGACGTCGTCGCCGCGCGCGGCGTCGCGCTGCCGCCCGGGAAACACCGAGTCAGCGTCGAGGCGCCCGGCTACTTCCCGTACGACACGGTCGTCGAGGCCAAGGAGGGCGAGAAGTTCGTGAAGATCGAGGCCAAGCTCGTCCCCGTCCCCGACTGAGCCCGTCTCCGTCTCCGTCTGTTATCCTTCACCCATGGTCCGCTGGCTCGCAGCTTCCCTGGGCATCCTCGCAGCCGCCGCCATCCTCTCCGGCGGGTGCGGCGGAAAGACCGACGCGGGCGACGGGGGCACCGACGGCGCGACCGGCACGGACGCGACCGGCGACGGGCCGATGTGCACCTACCAGGACACGCGCACCTCCAGCGAGCGCACCTGCAGCGTGTCGGCGGACTGCGCCGTGGTCATCCGGAGCGTGAGCTGCTGCCAGGAGGAGAACGACGGCATTCTCGGCAGCGCGGCGCCGACGTTCAACCAGCAGCAGGCCGCCCTGACCGCCGGCTGCCCCGCCTGCGGCTGCGCGGCTCAGCCGGTCGACGAGCTGGGCGTCAAGGGGACGAGCTTCGTCGCCACGTGCGACAACGGCCTGTGCACCGCCCACGCGCAGTGACAGGAACCGAGCGCGGGGCGGAGGCGGAGATGCTTGACGCTTGACGTGAGGGGCTTTTTGGGGGACAAACCGCCTTCCCCAATGGCAAATCGAGCGATCTGGAACGTCCGCAAGCGTCACGAGTGGCTGAGCACGCCTTTGAAGGCCCGTCGCGTCAAGCGTGCGGTCCGGCTGCGCTGCGGCCTGCAGGACGCGCTCGATCGCAAGGCCGCCAAAGAGCCGGCCGTCGAGAAGTAGCCGCTCACTGCGGCACGCTCGAGTCAATGCCCCATGAGCGGCGCCGACATGGCGTCGGTCATCGCGGCCCATGACATCGTCACCGTCGTGCGCGCCCAGCCGAAGCGGCCGCGCCGGTCACAGAGGACGATCCCTCCCCGCCCGCGCCCGCGCTCCTCGAGCAGCAGGGCCGATGCGCGCGCCGCCTCCTCTGCGCCCATCCCCTGGCGGAGCCACTCGATGACGGTCTTCGTCATGCACACCCGGATGATCGCCTCGCCGATGCCGGTCGCCGACGCGGCCCCGGCGGCGTCGTCCGCGTAGGTGCCCGCGCCAATGAGCGGCGTGTCGCCGACGCGTCCGACGCGCTTGAAGAAGGTCCCGCCGGTGCTCGTGGCGGCCGCCAGACCACCGCGCGCGTCGCGCACCGCCACGCCGACGGTGTTGCCCGCATAGCCCTCGGGCACGTTCGCGCCCTTGGCGAAGCGCTCGCGCACGGCGTCGGTGATCATCGATTCCGGCGCGGCGCGGGTGAAGCCCTTCTTCTCCGCGAAGCGCGCGGCGCCCTCGCCCGCGAGCAGGATGTGCCGCGCGTCGTCGAGGACGGCCCGCGCGATGGCGATCGGGTTGCGGAACGGCGGCATCGCGCAGACGGCGCCGCTCTGCAGCTCGCGGCCGTCCATGAGCGCGGCGTCGAGCTCGAGCGTGCCCTCGTCGGTGAGGCAAGCGCCCGTCCCCGCGTTGAAGCGAGGATCGTCCTCGAGCACGACGACGGCGGCCTGCGCGGCGTCGAGGGCGCCTCCGCCCTTCGAGAGCACCTCGGCCGCGGCGCGCGCGGCCAGGGCGCAGCCCTCCGCGTGCCCGACGCGCTTCGACTCGGGGACGTCCCCGGCGCCGCCGTGCACCACCACGCACCACTTCGCGTCGCCGCTCGCTCCCCCGGATCCGGTCACACCCATTTGTGGCGACGATAGCGAACCGCGGCGCCGATGAGGAGGGCGCACGCGGGCACGCAGGCGAGGTACGCGCTCGCCAGCCCAGCCGCGGCGAAATGGAACGATACGATGCACAATACACACATCGCCCCGGCGAGGAGCACGGGCGACGCCCGCGGATCGCGAACGCGGCGGGCGGCGACGAGCGACAAGCCGGCGCCTGCCGCGGCGATGACCACGGCCACCGAGAGGCGCGCTCCTGCGGGCAGGCCGCCGCCGCCCGCGGGCTCCGGCACGTCAGCGACCGCCGAGACGACACCGTCGGCGTCGATGCGCGCTCGATGGATGGGATCCACGAAGCTCGGCCCCGCCTCGACCCGCACCGGCGAGCCGCCGATGTGGGGGAAGAACGCGGCGACGGTGGAGGCCGAGCGCGAAGACGGCAGCGCGAGCAAGAGCACGAGCGCCGCCACGCTCGCGCTGGCCCCGCCGAGCACCGCGGGCAGCGCGATGCGCGCGGGCGCGCAGCCGAGCGTCTCGAGCGCGAGCACCTCGCCGCGACGCGCCGCGAGGCGGAGCGCGAGGAACGTCGCCATCGCGCCGCACGCCGGCAGCAGCGGAAGCGTGCGACCGAGCCGCGCGCTCCACGCGACGCCGCCCTCGTCGGTCGCCGCGGTCACGAGACACCCGACGGCGAAGAGCAGGACCGTCAGCGCCGCGGTGCGCCAGAGAGCCTGAAGGTCCCACCGCGTCGCTCGCATGCCACGAAGTTGCCAAAATTCGCGCCCCTTTGATACGGCCGAACGCATGGGCCTCGTTCGCCACGGCGTCGCCGCCGCGCTCGCCGCCGCGTGCGGCGCGGCGTGCGCCATGCACGAGCCGGGCACCTCGCTCGGCACCTTCGCGGTGACGGGCACGCTCGGCACGCAGACGTGCGGCTCCGGCGTCACTGCGGACAACCCCTGGACGTTCAACGTTCGGCTCTCGCGCGGGACCAACACCCTGTACTGGCTCCAGGACGCCTCGCCTCCCATCTCCGGCACCATCGATCCTCAGGGCAACGCCGTGCTCACGTCGAGCTCGACGTACCAGCTCCAGAGCGCCACCGACGCCGGCGCGCCGTACTGCGGCGTCGTGCGCACCGACAAGTTCACGGCCGCGCTGGGAACCGGTCCCGTCAAGAGCTTCACGGGAACGCTGGCGTACCACTACGACGTCGATCAGGGCGCCGACTGCAGCACGGTGCTGCCGGCGGCCGGCTTCGCCACGATGCCGTGCGACGTGTCGTACGAGCTCGCAGCAACACGCACGAGCCTCTGAGTATTCCTCGCCGGAGGATCCTCGTTGTCCGACGCGCCGACCTCTGGCCGTCGGTAAATCCTGTGTTAGAGTTCTCGTCATGAGCCGCGCGCGGGAGGCTGCTTCAGCCCCTGGAATGGTCCGGCAGGATGGCCATCCTCGAAGCTCACTCGAGCTTCGAGGGCGTCCACGCGCGCACGGCGCAAACCACCAACTGGAAAGCGCTCGCCGACGCGTGCGGTAACCGCCACGCCCCGAGCGTCCGGCACGTCCGGAGGAGGTCACACGTCATGCATAGTATCAAGGGCCCTAACACCGAGGGGCTGACGCCGTAGTTGGTCTGCGCGTGCGCCAAGGAGCGCGCGTGTGGAACCACCCGGGGTCCACGTCGCAACAGAGGTCGCGTCGCGAGACAGCTCGCCACCCGACGGCGACGTGCAACCGGACGTAGGTGATCGGTACCCGATCGCCGCCTCTCGAAAGGAGGCGGTGACCCTCAGGATGTTTCGGGGCCGGGCGGCCCGGGCGACGAAAGTGCCGCCCGGGCCGTTCTTTTTTCAGGGAGTTGACGGCTGCGGGCGAAGGACGTAGGCCTCAGGAAGTTCGCGGGACTAACTCAGTTGGTAGAGTGCCAGCTTCCCAAGCTGGATGTCGCGGGTTCGAATCCCGTGTCCCGCTCCGTTTGGGGGCCCCTCCTCCGCGCATGCTCGGCACGTCCTCGCCGTGCTCGGCGGCTCCGCTGAACGCGGGAGACTGAGCCGCCTGCGCGCGGCTTGCGGGCGTGCCTGCGCGTGCGCGGTCCTCCCCCGATTTTTGCTTCGCAAAAATGGGGAGGAGGGATTCGTGTCGGACGGGAGTGGGGTGCTCCGGGATGGGACCAAAACTGGCGTCGCTCGCAGAAGGGCGTCGCTTCGGAGGGCCGCACGTCACGATCGAGGAGCGGTCGTGTGGGCGCGTTGTCGTGGTGCATGCCTGGGGGCGAGAAAACCGCGCCAGCCGAGCCGGCGAAGGCGAGTGAGCTCGGGCGGCTGTCACGGTTTTCTCGCGTGGGGTCGGCATGCACCACGACAACGCACCCACACTCTTCACGCTCGTCCAATTCGCGCGGCGGATGCGGCGTGATCCCGAACGGAGCGAGGCTCTTCTCTGGGCGCAGCTTCGCGGCGGGCGGCTTGGCGTTCGATTCCGGCGGCAGCATCCCTTCCCGCTCGGCTTCATCGTGGACTTCTTCGCGCCTGCGGCGCGGCTCGTCGTCGAGGTCGACGGCGCGGTGCATCGGCGGGTAGGCGCGCTAGAGCGAGATGCGGCTCGGCAAGCGGCGATCGAAGCCGCGTACGACGTCCGGTTCCTCCGGCTCGATGCGGAGCTCGTCGAGCGAGAGACGTTCCGGGCGGTCGATCGCATCCGAGCGGCGCTGTAACGCCGGTCGTCGCTCACATGGTATGAACCGTTGCTCCGACGGGCGTGCGAGTTGAATCAAGCACCGCTGGTGCGCGATTCGCTTGCTCGCACGTCCGGCGGAGCATCTGAGAGCAAACTCCATGGCCAGGCCTGCATCCCGAGAGACCCTCGACCTCCTCGGCGCGTTCCTTCGACGCAATGCTGCGGCGCTGTCGGACGATGACATCCAGGTGCAGATGGAGAACATCGCGGAAGGGCGCGCGCAGACGCCCGATTCCTCCAGTCCGTTCGTCCTCTCAGGTGACGACGCGAGCCATCGCGCGGTCGGCATGCCCGTCGCATTCCCGGAGGATGCGCTTGCGGCAGCCGATCTCCCTCCGCGCGACGTCCGCGAGCGACTCGCGCATCTCACTGATTACGTCGCTGCACAGGTACAGGCAGGCGAGCTGCCTCGCATCGATCTCCCGGACCTGCATCGAGCGAATGCCGTCTACGACGCTCGAGGGAACGTCTTTCTCGGGCACAACGTTCGCCCTCTGGCGTTCGATCGACAAGGCGCCGGGGCTTTCATCCGATTGCTACTCACGCTGGAGACGGCGTCCGACAACCTTCGCAACGGAGTCTGCACGACCAAGCGGGGCCTCTTCTACCAACACCAGGCCAAGCTTCCCGACGACGCAGACCAGCGCGACACCGATCGTGCGATCGCATCTCTCGCGAACGTGCTGCGAGTGCGGCGAAAGGCGCTCGGCTTCGTCGAGGCGCGCCGAGGCTCGGTCTACGGTCGGCTGGTCATCCGTGAGGGAAGCGAGGTCGTCGACTTGGCGCAAGTAGGGCCGGGAGGGCGCACGATCCCTCGGTTCACGGATGATGTGGAGATCGTCAGCTCGGACGCGACATCGATCGTGATCATCGAGAAGGACGCGATCGCTCACCGGCTTGCGCAGACTCGATGGTGGGACACCGCCCGCTGCATCATGGTGTGCGGAATGGGGTTTCCCTCGCTGTCGACGCGAGAGTTCGTGCGGAAGCTCATCGACACTCTCGGCATCCGCGCGGTGGTCTTCGCCGACGCCGATCCTTCAGGGATTCGACTCGCGCTCAACCACGCGCACGGCTCGATCTCGAGCGCGCTCGAAACGCCGTGGCTCGCGTGCAACGAGCTCTGGTGGGCGGGCCTCCACCCTTCTGACATCGATTGTCATTGTCCGAGCGAAGTGATTCGGTTGCAGGAGACCGACTATGAGACGGCTCGCCAGTTGCTCGCGCACCCGTCACACGCGTACGTCAATGACCGCGTCCGCGCGGAGCTCGCGATCCTCCTCGACCGGGGTGTCAAGGCGGAGCTCGATTCACTCATCGGAGACGCGTCACGCTTGGAGGCGTACGTGCTGCACAAGCTCTTCGATCGCGACCTGATCAAGCTCTGACCGCCCACGAAGCGCGCGCGCGCGCGAATGCGGCGGGGTCACAAGACGCGAACGGGCGAGGAGCGCGCGGTCGTGGTGCCGTCGCCCACTTGGCCGCTGCTGTTCTCGCCCCAGCACCAGACGGAGGCATCCGCGAGCCTCGCGCACGCGTGCCTCCAACCGGCTGCGATCTCCACGGCGTTCGAAAGACCAGGTACGCGCGCTGGCGAAGGAAAGTCACCGGGGCCGGCGCCGATTCCCAGCGCGCCCGACGCGTTGAACCCCCAGCAGTAGACGTCGCCGCTTTGGACGATGGCGCACGTCATTTCTTGGCCAGCCGCGACTTGAACGACGCCGGAGAGGAGTGACGTGACCGACACATAAGGTTGTTGCAGCGACAAGCCCTTTCCGACGTTGCCATCTCCGAGCTGGCCGTGATCGTTCGCACCCCAGCACGCTGCCGAACCATCCGTTCGAAGGGCGCATGCGTGGTCCCATGCGACCGAGATGTCGCTCACACCCGAGAGCGCCGTCACCTGCACCGGAGCGGATGGCGTCGAGTCACCGTGCGCGTCGAACGTATCGATCACGCAGCTCACCGTGCCGTTCGACAGCAGCGCGCAAATGAAGGCGTCACCGATGCCGATCTTTTCGACCCCGTTCAGCCCGGCGATCGTGGTCATGCCGACGGCGCCGCCGGCGTTGGCCAGACATCCCCAACAGCGCGCAGTCCCTCCAGCGAGCACTGCGCAGCTCTCATATCCGCTCACGGCGATTTGCTTCACGCCGCTCAGGCCTGCAATGACCGTCGGGACGAACGTCGGCGCCGCACCGCTGCACGAGCCTTCGACGTTGCTACCCCAGCAACTGATTGTTCCGTCAAGCAGGCGCGCGCACGTATGCGCATCACGCTGGCCTTGGCAAACGTCGAACGAGTCTCCCGCGACGACGTCGTCAACGGGCGGCAGCGACTCGACGCGCACGGGGCGCCCACGCGCCTGCGTGAGCCCATCGCCCAGCTCTCCGTTGCGATCGTTTCCCCAACAAAAGACCTGGGCTCCCGAGCGCACGCACGTGTGCTCGCTGCCGAGCGCGAGCTGCGTCGGGGTCCCGACGGGATCGGCGGGCGCGTCCGACAGCGTCACGACCGGACATATGTTCTCCACCACCGCAGCGTCCGGCTCCGTGATGCCGTCCGCGCCCGTTCCACCGTCGTGCCCAACCGGGACATCGATTCCCGTTCGAGCCCCGCAACCGAGACACGTTGCGATGAGGAGCACCCGCGATCCCGCCATGCACTTGAATGATGCAACCTGCATGCCTCGGCGAGTCGTCGGCGGTGTGCATGCCGAAGTGCTTCCTACCTGGTTGATTCTCCCGCACGCACGAAGAAATTCCCAGGACTGCCACCACCAACGATCTCTCGGGCTGAAATCAATCCACTGTCCAATCTGTTGCCTGTCCAAGGGAGACCACGAAGAGTACATGCTGCGGAGCGTGCTGTGCGTCCGCGCTGCCGCCCGCGGTATCATCAACAGCCCGACATGCCTGACGACTCGGTCCAGCGCGCGAACGAACTGCTAAGCGTGCACCCCCTCGCCGCCGTGCGACTGGCTGCCTGGGACACGCGTCGGAGCGAGGCGACCTTCGAAGTCTTTCACTGCGAATGGCCAGACCAGGTTTTCGGCGAGTTGCGGTTTCTCGAGGTCAGCTATCTGCAGGTCCCCACTGCCACGTCGTGGGGGTACCGACTGCGAATCGCCCGGAACGCCACACGTCCTTCATTTTCGGAGCCAGACCCCGGCGACATCGTCTACGAGCTCTTCGCGCCTGACGGCCAGGAGCCCAGCGCGTTCGTCGTGGCGAGGGCATTGGCCTGCCAGACGCGCGCGCTCGACGAGCCCGCGGCTTCACCATGACCCGATCATCCGCGCAGCGAGGTGTTTGCGTTACGTGTGCATCGCCCAGCACGCATGCAACCTGCACGACAGTGCGTGCAGACTACATGTACTGCATCGAGTGCCCTGTGGAACCGGCGGGCTCGTCCTGAGCTACGCTTCGTTCGTGTTTCGCCGCCTCGTCCTGGTCTGGCTTTGCGCCTGCGGTTCGTCCACACCGGACGCACCCTCCGATGCCGCGCCGCCAGTCGATGCCTCGACGTGCGCAAAGCCTGTGATTCTCGTGCAGGGCCTGCTCTATCCGCGGCTCGCGATGGACGACACCGACGTCTACTGGCTCGACATCACCAACCAGCCGACGCTCCAGCGCACGCCGAGGACGGGGGGCGCGACCGCAACGCTCGCTACCCTGGTCAACTCGTTCACAGTCGATACCGACGACGTCTACTACGACGCCGTCGAGGCGAACGACGCCGGTTTCGCGAGCACGCTCTACGCGCTGCCCAAGGCAGGCGGTCCACCAGTCCCGATCGCGGGCGTGGGTGCCAGCAGCATGGTCGTCGACACCACCACGCTCTATTTCTTGGGATCGCCGGCCGGCGCCATCCTGGGCGTTCCGAAGACCGGAGGCGCGCCCGTCACCCTCACGAGTGGAACGCCTCATGCCGGCCGGCTCATTGGTGTCGACGCCACCGCCGTGTACTGGATATCGGGAGCCGCGCCGCTGACTACGATCTGGGCAACGCCGAAGATGGGCGGAACGAGCTCCCCGATCGCGCAGGTTGCGGCGGACATCCGTGCCGCGGCGCTCGACGCCGACAACCTCTACTTCACCACCTCGAACCAGGATCTCGTGAAGCTCTCGAAGGCGAGCTCGACGCTGACCACGCTCACGTCGGGTCTCGGCGAGAATGGCGGTGACAACCTCGCGGTGACGTCCGGGGTCGTGTACGTCAATCAGCAAGCGCTGGGCCAGTACCCCGCGGTCATCCTCGCCGTGCCCACGGACGGGAGCGCCGCGCAGACCACCTGCGCCGGTGGCTCGATGGGGGTCAGCGGGATCGCGGTCGACGCCACGACGATCGTGTGGGGGCTGACCTACGAAGCAAACGGAACGCTCCTGAGCCTTCCGAGGTAGGCCCGTCGGCGTCGCAGGTCGCTCCTTCAAGCAACCGCTTGCGCGTAGGCGTGTATTGACCCGCCCGGTCGCGACCCCGATCCTCGCCGCGATGCGCCTCCGGCTCTTGCCCGTCCTGCTCGTGGCCGCCTGCTCGCCCGCCGCGCCCTCGACGCGGACGGCGCCCCCGGCGCGCGTCGTCACGGCGGCGCAGGCGTGGGCCAATCTCTGCGAGGGCACGGAGAGCATGCCGATGGAGATCGCCGGCAGCCGCGAGTTCGTGAGGGTCACGCTGCCGGGCGCTAAGGTTCCCGGCCCGCTGCGCTTCCACGTCGACACGGGCGGCAACACGCCGGGCCTGATGCTGCTCGGCTCCGAGGCGGCGCGGATCGGCTTCACCTCGGCCGACGCCCTCCCACACACGATCGGCATCGGCGGTCGCGACGTCGCCGTCCCCCCCGACACGCGCTGGGTGCTGCTCGACGCCGCGGGCCCGCAGGCGCGCTTCGAGAACGCGCTCCGGCGCGACTACGCCGTCGGTCAGCTCGGCGCGGGCTTCTTGAGTCGCTTCGTCGTGTGCATCGATCCGGCGAAGCAGCGCATGGGCCTCGGCGATCCGCGGGCCTACGACGTCGACCCGGGCGGCGCGGCGTGGCTGCCCCTGTTCATGCTGCAGGCCGGCCCGAACCACGCCCTCTACCCCTTCCTCCGCGCGTCGCTCGGCAAGCCCGAGGCGCCCACCGACGCCTACGGCCTGCTCCTCGACACCGGCGCGACGACGAGCATGCTGGAGCGCGACAAGCTCGACGCCGAGCGCCAGCGACACCCGGACTGGCCCGTCGCCCGCGGCGCGTTCGGCGACGCGGACATGATCGGCGGCGCGTGGAACGAGACCGTCCTTCGGGCGGCTTCCGTCGAGGTCGACT
Source organism: Polyangiaceae bacterium (assembly GCA_035470765.1). Taxonomy (GTDB): domain Bacteria; phylum Myxococcota_A; class Polyangia; order Polyangiales; family Polyangiaceae; genus DASXHD01. Next base: position 11,395 of record DATIQP010000977.1, read on the forward strand.
CCCCGAGCGGCAAGCCGCCGGTCGATCTCGGGCCAGCGACGTTCGTCGATCGGCCGACGGGGACGTGGAGCAAGCTGTTCGGCGACGTCCCGGAGACGCGCGGCTCGCATGGAGCCCTCGCCAACGACGTGCTGCTGCGCCTCCGGCTGCTGATCGACTACCCGCACGCGCGGCTCTACGTCCAACCCGCGGGCCGCGCCGAGGACCGCTCGGCCTCGCCTTCGCGCGTCGGCGTCTCGCTCGTCTTCGACGGCGCGGACGGCTGCGCGCGCATCAGTCGGATCACCGACACGAACGCGCCAGCAACGCTCGCCGCGCTCCGCGTCGGCGACGCCATCCTGGGCATCGACGGCCACGACGCCTGCAAGCTCTGGCACCACGAGCTCGCCGCGCTGCTCGCGGGCCCGCCCGGGGCGACGGTGCACCTCAGGCTGAGGCGCGAAGGCCGCGTGATCGACGCCGACGCGGTGGCGGCCGAGCTTCTGCGCAGACCGGAAACGCGCTAGAGCAGGCGCATGCGCATCCCCGCACTGTTCGCCTCGCTCCTCGTCGTCGCCTGTGGCGGCTCCGCCACGCCGCCCTCCGCTTCCCCTGCCCCCGCACCCTCGGCCGCGAGCTCCGCGTCGCCCGGCGCGGCATCTTCGGATCGCGTCGACGGCGCGAAGGCGCACGAGCTCGTCAAGAGCGGCGCGCAGCTCGTCGACGTACGCTCGGCCGACGAGTTCGCCGACAAGCACATCGAGGGGGCCATCAACGTCCCGGTGGACGCGATCGCGTCCCACGACTTCGGCGGCAAGGACAAGCCTCTCGTCCTCTATTGCACGAAGGGCGGGCGCAGCGAGAAGGCCGCCGAGACACTGCGCGCCAGCGGCTACACGCACGTCGACGTGCTGGGGCCGATGTCCGCATGGGGCAACTGACTACCCTTCAGTTGTTGGGGGCGCCGCAGACCAGCCACGTGAGCAGGGCCTGGCGCTCCGCGGGCGAGAGCGGAGTGCCCTGCGGCATCTTGCACGCGTAGACCTGATCGAGCACCGGACCGCGGCGGTCGTAGACCGCCGTGTAGGTGTCGAGCGGCGCGTTCGCCTCGATGCCGCCCGCCGAATGACACGACACGCACCGCGCGGCGAGGATGGGCGCGACGTCGTTCTGGTAGCTCGGCGCGCCGCTCGCCGGGCACGACGCGGGTAGGTCGCTCGGGCAGTCGGACGCCTGCGAGAAGCACCCCGCGAGCGCGGCGCAGAGGAGCGCGATCAGCCAGGAGCGCACGCCACGCTCATGGGGTACCCCCTGCAGCAGATCAAGACTGTTCGTCAAGTGCAATCGACCCAAGCCAACCATCCGCTCTTGCCATTCGAAACAGCTGTGGTGACATCCTGGCCCATGCTCGAGCTGGTGACCACTTGGCTCGTGGGGGCAATGATCGCGTGGATGCCACCGCCGCGCGACGCCGACCGCGTCCGTTACGAAAGCATCGCAAAGGACATGGTGGCGGTCGCGTACGACCCAAACGAGGCCCCCGTCTTCACCGGAGACGCGGGCCGGGCTAAGACGGCGCTGCTGATGGCATCCATCGCCAGCCTGGAGAGCGGCTACCGCGCCGACGTCGACGACGGCCGCACGACGGGCGATCACGGCCAGTCGTTCTGCCTGATGCAGGTGCGCGTGGTCGGAAAGACGGCCGAAGGCTGGACGGGGCGCGATCTCGTCTCCGATCGGAAGAAGTGCTTCCGCGCGGCGCTCAAGCGCATCCGCATCAGCTTCGAGTGGTGCAAGGACCACGCGGTGGACGACCGGCTGTCAGGATACACCGTAGGCACCTGCCGCGACGGCGAGCCGCTCTCGCGCAACCGCGTGGGGCGCGCCAAGGTGTACTGGTCGCACACGCCCTTCTCCCCGCCCGACGATCCGGTGCCGTGAGCGAGAACCGCGGGCTGCCGTTTCACCTCGAACGCATGCTCGTTCGGGAGCTGCTGCTCGAGTGGCGGCGGATCAACGGTTCGTACTTCAAGGACGCGCTCGTGGCGCCCGTGCTCGCGCTGGGCTTCTCCCAGGCGCACCTCGGGCGGTGGCAAGGCCGCACTCGCACGCTCGAGATCTCGCGGCCGCTCGTCCTCGCGCACCCGTGGGGCGCGGTGGTCGAGGTGCTCAAGCACGAGATGGCGCACCAGTACGTCGACGAGGTGCTCAAGGTCGAGGACGAGACCGCGCACGGCCACGCGTTCCGGGAGGTCTGCAAGCGCTGGGGCATCGACGCTTCCTCGGCGGGCGTGCCCGACCCCGGCAGCTCGGAGCACGATGGCCAGCGCACCCGCGTCATCGAGCGCATCGCGCGCCTGCTCGCGCTCGCCGAGAGCCCGAACGTCCACGAGGCCGAGGCCGCCATGGCGGCCGCCCAGCGCCTGATGCTCAAGCACAACCTCGAGCTGCGCGAGGCCCACGCCTCGAGCCGCTACGAGTACCGCCACCTCGGCGACCCCTCCGGCCGCGTGAACGAGGCCGAGCGCCTGCTCGCGGCGATCCTCGCCAAGCACTTCTTCGTGGAGGTGATCTGGGTGCCCGTGTATCGCCCGCTCGAGGGCAAGCGCGGCAGCGTGCTCGAGGTGTGCGGCAGCGCCGACAACGTCGAGATGGCGGCCTACGTCCACGCGTTTCTCCGCCACACCGCGGGCGAGCTCTGGGAGGAGCACAAGCGCGCGACGCGCGAGCGGAGCAACCGCGAGCGGCAGACCTTCCGCGCGGGCGTGATGGCCGGCTTCGCCGACAAGCTCGCGCAGCAGGCGAAGCGGCACGTGTCCGAGGGCCTGGTCTGGGTGAGGGACGGCGACCTGGAGCGGTTCTACCGCGCGCGCCACCCGCACATCCGCAACGTCCGCTACGGCGGGCGCCAGCGCAACGAGGCGTTCTCGCACGGCAAGGAGGCCGGCAAGCGGATCGTCCTGCGCAAGCCGATCGGGCAGGCGACCGCCAACCGTGGCAGGCTCCTGCCGCCATGAGCGGCACGTACTGCTTTCGCTCGGCCCTCGGGCCGCTCGAGATCCGCTTCGGCGACGGAGCCCTCACCGGCATCCGCCTGCTCGAGAGCGCGCCCGCCACGCGCGCCGCGCCGCCGCCGCCGTTCGTCCGCGACGCCGCGCACGCCATCGAGGAGCACCTCGCCACGGGCGCGCTCCCCCTCGCCGACGTGCCGCTCGACTTCTCCGGATTGCCCGACTTCCACCGCCGCGTCTACGCGGCCGCGCGCGACGTCCCGCCCGGCCAGACGGCGTCCTACGGCGAGCTCGCGGCGAGGGTCGGCTCGCCCGGCGCCGCGCGGGCGGTGGGCCAGGCGATGGCGCGCAACCCGTTCATGATCGTGGTGCCGTGCCACCGCGTCCTCGCGAGCTCGGGGCTCGGCGGCTTCTCCGCGCCGGGGGGCGGCTCCACCAAGCGGCGACTGCTCGAGCTCGAGGGCGCTTTCTTGCAGAATACACCTTTCGATCTCGAGCGGGCCATCGCCGAGCTTCGCGAGGCCGACCCGGCGCTCGCCCCCGTCATCGACCAGACCGGCCCGCGCCGCCTGCGCGTCGAGCCGGTCGAGGACGTCTTCGAGGCGCTCGGCCGCGCCATCGTCTACCAACAGCTGAGCGGCAAGGCGGCGGCCTCCATCCACCGCAAGTACGCCGCGCTCTTCCCGCGGGGCCGGCCCTCCGCGCGCCACCTCCCCCGCCTCTCGGACGCCGCCGTCCGCGGCGCGGGGCTCTCGGGAGCCAAGCTGCTCGCGCTGCGCGACCTCGCGGCCAGGGTCGTGGCGCGCGAGATCCCGCCCATGGCGCGCCTGCGCGAGATGGACGACGACGCCATCGTCGAGACGCTGACGCGCGTGCGAGGCATCGGACCGTGGACGGTGCACATGCTCCTGATCTTCCGCCTCGGCCGGCCCGACGTGCTCCCGGTCGGCGACTACGGCGTGCGCAAGGGCTTCGCCAAGGTCTACGGCAAGCGCAAGCTCCCGGACGCGCGCGCCCTCGAGAAGCACGCCGAGCGCTGGCGCCCGTGGCGCAGCGTGGCGAGCTGGTACATGTGGCGGGCGATCGAGTAGAACGCGGCCCATGCGCCGCGCTGCCCTCGCCCTCGTCCCCGTCGTCCTCGGTCTCGCCGCCTCCGCTCGTGCCGACGAAGGGCTCTGGCCCTTCGACATGGTCCCCAAGGCCGCCATCGCCAAGGACCACAACGTGCAGCTCACCGACGCCTGGCTCGATCGCCTGCGCCTGTCGACCGTGCGCATCTCGGTCGGCGGCACCGGCTCGTTCGTCTCGCCGAAGGGCCTGATCCTCACCAACCATCACGTCGCCTCCGACTGCATCGCCAACATCGCCTCCTCGTCGCACAACTACATGGACGAGGGCTTCCTGGCGTCGCGCGACACCGCCGGCGTCGAGCCCAAGTGCCCCAACCTCTCCGCCGACGTCCTCGTCGCCACCGAGGACGTGAGCGACAAGGTGCGCGCCGCGCGCCAGCCGAACATGAGCGACGCCGACGCGAACGTCGCGATGAAGGCGAAGATGGGCGAGCTCGAGAAGGCTTGCACCGACAAGAACGAGGCCGCGATGAAGGCGGGGGGCGTCTCGGCGCGATGCGAGGTCGTGACGCTGTACGCCGGCGGCAAGTACGAGCTGTACACGTACAAGCGCTACACCGACGTCCGGCTCGTCTTCGCGCCCGAGGCCTCGATCGCGTTCTTCGGCGGCGACCCCGACAACTTCACCTACCCCCGCTACGACCTCGACATGGCCCTGTTCCGCGCCTACGTCGACGACAAGCCCCTCGCCGCGACCAACTACCTGCACTGGAACGCCGGAGGCGCCAAGGACGACGAGGCCGTCTTCGTCAGCGGCAACCCCGGCACGACGCGCCGCCTCGCCACGGTCGCGCAGCTCGAACAGTACCGCGACACCGTCTACCCGCGCGCGCTCGTCACCCTGCGCCGCGACCGCGAGCTGCTCGACGCGACGGCCGCCCAGGGCCACGAGCTCGAGCGCGAGGCGCGCGAGGACCTCTTCGACGTCGAGAACTCGATCAAGGCGCTGAACGGCTACCTCGGCGGCCTGCGCGATCCGGCGCTGATGAAGATCAAGAAGGACGACGAGGCCGCACTGCAGAAGGCCATCGCCGCCGACCCGAAGCTCAAGGCCCAGTTCGGTACCACCTTCGCCGACGTCGCGAAGGTGCAGGCGCAGGTGCCCAAGCTCTACCCGCCGTACGCGGCGCTCGAGCGTGTCGGCTTCTCGTCGCTGCTCGGCCTCGCCCGGCACCTGGTGCGGCTCGGCGCGGAGACGCAGCTGCCGAGCGACAAGCGGCTGCGCGAGTACCGCGACGCGAACCTCGACGAGATCAAGCAGGAGGTGTTCTCGCCGGCTCCGATCTACGGCAACGTCGAGGTGGCCGTGGTGCGCGAGTGGATGGAGCGGGCGCAGCGCGAGCTCTCGGGCCAGCCGGAGCTGCTCGCCAATATCTTGCACGGCCAGACGCCGGCCCGCGCGGCACAGGAGCTGGTCGCCGGCAGCAAGCTCTTCGACGTCTACGCGCGCAAGGCGCTCTTCGCGGGCGGCAAGGCCGCGATCGACGCCTCCGACGATCCCGCGATCGTGGTCATGCGCGCGATCGACGAGGCGGCGCGCGCCGCACGCAAGCGCTACGAGGACGGCATCGAGGCGCCGATGCGCCAGCTCGGCGAGAAGGTCGCGCAGGCGACCTTCGCCGTCAAAGGCACCTCGACCTACCCCGACGCCACCTTCACGCTCCGGCTCTCGGTCGGCGTGGTCAAGGGCTACACCGAGCACGGCAAGGCCATCGCCCCGCAGACGGACTTCGCCGGCATGTACGCCCACGCGACGGGCAAGGACCCCTTCAAGCTGCCCAAGAGCTTCCTCGACAAGAAGGCGGCGCTCCCGCCGGGGACCAAGCTGAACTTCGTCTCGACCGACGACATCATCGGCGGCAACAGCGGCAGCCCCGTCGTCAACGCCGCCGGCGACATCGTCGGCCTGATCTTCGACGGCAACCTTTCGAGCCTGCCGAACAATTTCGTGTACCGCGAGGTCACCGAGCGCGCCGTCAGCGTGAGCACGGCCGGGATGACGGCCGCGCTGCGCTACGTCTACGGCGCAGACGCTCTGCTAGCTGAGCTCGCCGCGAGCCCCTGAACGGCTCGCGACGGCTCGCGATGCTGCTCGCGAATCGCCGCGAGGCGAAGCGTGCAATGTGCAAAAATTGTTCGGGACTCCGGCGCGCGCGGCGGAGTACGATCCGCGGTCTCGCACATGGCTTCCATCGCCGAGCCGGCGGAGCTTTCGGAGGGCACGCGGCTCCTCGATCGCTACGTCATCATCGATCGCGTCGCTGGCGGCGGCATGGCGTCCATCTATCGCGCCACCGACGAGCGGCTGCAGCGGATCGTGTGCGTCAAGCTCCTACGTTTGGTGCTCGAGGCCGGTAGCACGAGCGGCTCGAGCGTGTATCAGGCCACCTACGAGCACTTCCTCCAGGAGGCGCTCGCGCTCTCGCGGCTGCACCATCCTCACACCCTCAAGATCTACGACTTCGGCTACCTGGAGGACTCGGGGCGGCCGTTTCAGATCTCGGAGTTCCTCGACGGCGGCAACCTGGAGCAGCTCGTCAAGCGCGAGGGGCCCGTGCTGCCGAGCGATCTCCTCGCCATCCTCGAGCCGGTCGGCGGCGCGATCGCGGAGGCGCACGAGGCCGGCATCATCCACCGCGACATCAAGCCGTCGAACATCCTGTTCGCCAGAATCGGCCGCGGCCTGGTCCCCAAGCTCGCCGACTTCGGCATCGCGCACTCGTCGGACGTGCGGCGTCGACAAACCGACGAGGACGACGAGCCGGTGAGCGTCGTGACCCTGTTCTCGCCGCGCTGGGCCGCCCCCGAGCAGCTCGCGGGCGCGGCGTCCGGCCAGGCGACCGACGTGTACTCCTACGCGCTCGTCACGGCCTTCATGCTGGCGGGCCACGCGATGTTCGAGAGCCGAGAGGTCCGTGCGACCTTCCCCGAGCGCGTCATGGGCGACCGCCTCGTGACGCGCCGCCTCGGCGAGATGGGGATCGCCCCGCCGCTCATGCCGCCGCTGCTCCACGCGCTGGCAGCGAGGATCGTCGATCGAACGCCGACGATTACGCAGTTCGTCCAGGAGATGCGGGCCGCCATCGACTCGATGAACGCCTTCCCGGGCGGGGCCCCGCGCCGAAGGCTGCCGAGCGAGCCCACGGCGACGTTCTCCACCCTCTCCGCCCGCATTCATCCGGACGCCGCGGTCGAGGAGCCGGGCCCGCTGGCGGACGAGCTCGTGGCGAGCGGGATGCGCACGCGCGTCATCGACGTGGAGGATCGCCTCGATCTGGCGGTGCCGACCCCGCTCGGAGTGGACGCCCGTATCCGGTTGATGCTGCTCCCGGGACGAACGGGCTATCGTCTCAACGTGAAGGGCCTGAACTGCTTCGTCGTTCGCGACGGTCGGCCCGCCGCCGCCGTGGTCGTGGAGTCGGACGGCGTCGTGGAGCTCATGTCGAGCGCGCGCGAGCCCATGGGCCGGCTCGGCTACACGTTCGGCGTGGTCGAGGGCAACACGCGCGTCTTTCCGGCCTTCGCCCCGGACTTGGTGCTACCCTTACCTCGCGGAGCTCGTGCGATCGCCGTCCACGTCGAGGCGACCGGCGAGCTCATCGCGATGTGCGCGAAGAGCCCCTGAACGACTGATGCAGAGAAACGCCCCCCCGCGGCCGCCCCCCATCGAGAGGCCCCCCGATTCGGATCGGGAGATGGCCACGGCCATCACGACGCAGGAGGAGCTGATGGCCCAGGCCGTCGCGGAGAACAAGCCTCCGCCGCGCTTCGCCCCGCAGCCCGCCTCGGGCTACGGCCCCCCTCCGGTGCCCAGCCGACCGCCGGGGGCTTCCCCCACCCCTCCGCCCGCCGCGGCGAGTGGCATCGTCAGCGCCTCGGTCCCGCCCTCGTCGGGCCAGTCCTACACGCCGCCGCCCGTCGCCGCGTACACGCCCCAGCTCATTCCGCCGCCGGGGTCGTCGGTCGCCATGCGCGCCGATCAGGGCCAGGCGCGCCAGCGCGTCGGCGGCGGGGTCCTGCGCACCCGCTCGTACGCGTTCGTCCTCGACGCCAACGGTCTGCCCATCGAGGTCGGCTCCGGCAGGTTCGCCAAGGCCTACCTCGGCGAGGAGCGCTGGCTCGAGTCCAAGACGGATTTTCGCCGTCACGTCGTCGTCAAGATCCTGCAGCGCGGCGTCGCCCCCGACGACGCCCTCCGCTTCCAGATGGAGAAGGAGCTGCTCGAGCGCGTCCAGGGCCACCCCAACGTCATCCGCCTCTACGCCTCGGGCGAGGGCGACGACGGCGAGTTCATCCCCGCGTCGATCCGCGATCAGGTCGAGCCCGAGTACATGATCCTCGAGAAGCTCGATCTATCCCTCGAGGAGCGGCTCAAGGGCTCTCGCGTGCAGGGGCAGAAGGAAGACCTGCTCGCGCTGCCGATGCACGAGCGCATGTTCCGCGTCCTCGACTACATGATCCCCATCGCCTCGGCGATCGAGTACGCGCACCTCGTCCGCAACATCTGCCACCGCGACATCAAGCCCGCGAACGTCCTCGTCGGCCTGGCCGACCCGAACCTGCGCGGCTCGGTCCTCGAGGTGCGCCTGGCCGACTTCAACGTCGCCAAGCTCCACGACGACGACGTCAACATCGGGATGACCCAGCTCAAATCCGTCCCCGGCACGCTCTTTTTCCAGAGCCCCGAGCAGGAGACCAACGTCATCGAGCTGCTCGTCAACGTGGTGCAGGGCTCGGCCGAGGTCGAGTTCTTCGAGGACTTCTACATCCAGATCGCCAAGAACGACACCTTCT
>DATIQP010000978.1:0-4743 GCA_035470765.1 Polyangiaceae bacterium
GAAGATGATGTCCTCGGCCGGGAAGCCCACCTCCTCGGTGAGCAGCTTGTAGGCGCGCTTGCAGATCTCGACCTTGCGCGCCGCGGTCTCGGCCTGCCCCTTCTCGTCGAACGCCATCACGACGACGCCGGCGCCGTAGCGACGGATCGTGCGGGCCTTGCGCAGGAAGTCCTCCTCGCCCTCCTTGAGGCTGATCGAGTTGACCACGCCCTTGCCCTGGATGCACTTGAGGCCCGCCTCGAGCACGCTCCACTTCGAGCTGTCGACCATGATGGGGATCTTCGCGATCTCCGGCTCGGTCGCGACGATGTTGAGGAACGTCGTCATCGACTTTTCGCCGTCGAGCATGCCCTCGTCCATGTTGACGTCGAGGAGGTTGGCGCCGCCTCGCACCTGATCGAGCGCGACCTCGAGCGCCTTGTTGAAGTCGCTCTTGCGAACGAGCTCGGCGAAGCGCGCCGACCCGGTGACGTTGGTGCGCTCGCCGATCATCGTGAAGTTCGACTCGGGCGTGATGGTGTACGTCTCGAGGCCCGAGAAGCGCGTCAGGTGGTCGGGCTGCGGCGGCACGCGCGGCGCCTTCTGCTCGACGGCCCGCGCGATCGCGCGGATGTGATCGGGGGTCGTGCCGCAGCAGCCGCCGACGATGTTGACCAGCCCATCGCTCGCCCAGTCGCCGAGGAACGCCCCCGTCTGCTCGGGCTGCTCGTCGTAGCCTGTCGGCGCGAGCGGGTTGGGCAGCCCCGCGTTCGGGTAGGCGCTGATGAGCGGGTCCGCGGTGCGCGAGAGCGCCTCGATGTAGGGGCGCATCTGCGCGGCGCCGAGCGCGCAGTTGATGCCCACCGAGAGCGGCCGCGCGTGCGAGACGCTCGTCCAGAACGCGTCGATGGTCTGCCCCGAGAGCGTGCGCCCGCTCGCGTCGGTGATCGTCACCGAGATCATGACCGGCAGCCGCGTCTTGCGCGCCGCGAAGACCTCTTCGATCGCGACCAGGGCCGCCTTGGCGTTGAGCGTGTCGAAGATGGTCTCGACCAGGAGCAGATCGACCCCGCCGTCGATCAACCCGCGGACCTGCTCGGCGTAGGCGTCCTTCACCTCGTCGAACGAGACGGCGCGGAAGGACGGATCGTCGACCTTGGGCGAGATGCTCAGCGTCTTGCCCGTCGGGCCGATCGCGCCGGCGACGAAGCGCGGGCGCCCGTCGCGCTTCTCGGCCTCGGCGGCGGCGTCCTTCGCGAGGTGCGCGGCGGCGACGTTGAGCTCGCCTACGATGGCCTCGAGCCCGTAGTCGGACTGGACGAGGCGGTTGGAGTTGAAGGTGCTCGTCTCGATGATGTCGGCGCCCGCGTCGAGGTAGGCCGCGTGAATGCCGCGGATCATCTCCGGCCTGGTGAGCACGAGCAGGTCGTTGTTGCCCCCGAGGTCTCGCGCGTGCGAGGCGAAGCGCGCGCCGCGGTAGTCGGCCTCGGTCGGCTTGTGGCGCTGCACCATCGTGCCCATCGCACCGTCGAGGACGAGGATGCGCTGCTTCGCGAGGGTCTGGATTCTTTCGAGAGTAGAGCTCATGGTCTTGCCTTCCTCGTTGCGTACGCAATGGCGATGCCAAAATGGGGCGCGCGCCTCTCGCGCGTCACGACCTCGCACCGACTCACGGCGAGGCCCGAGCGGCCGAGCAAGCGCCGCAGCGCCGCCGGCGAGATTCCCTGCTGGTGATGGCCCCAGCTCTGCGCAGTATCCGCGTGGGCGTGCTCGTCGAGCGTGACGACCACGAGGTCGCCGCCCGGCGCGAGCACTCGCGCGGCCTCGTCGATCGCCTTGGCCGGCCTGTCGGAATGGACGAGCACGTTGAGCAGGAGCACCTGATCGAAGCTCGCGTCCGGGAGCGGCAACTCGTGCATGTCCGCCCGCAGGACGTTGGCGTGCGGCGCCTTCGCGAGGCGCTCGGCGGCCGCGGCGACCATGCGCTCGCTCGCGTCGATGCACGTAATGCTGCGTGCGCGCGGCGCGAGCATGGCGGCGACCGCGCCGTCTCCGCACCCGACGTCGAGCACGCGCCCAAGCCGCAACAAGCCCACGAGGCCGAACGCGAGCGACTCCCACGTACGGCCCGGCGAGTAGTGCCGCTCCATCTCGCCCGCCATCGACTCGGGGAACGCGCCCCGCCGCGCCTTCAGCACGCCGGCGCAGCGCGCTGCGTCGCTCGCCAGGACCTTGTCGTCCACGCGCGAGGCGATCTCCCAGACCTGGCGCGCCCCCGTGGGCATGCTCTCCGCGAGCGCGTAGTACGTCGAGGTGCCGTTCTTGCGGTCGCGCACCATGCCGGCGTCGCGGAGCTTGCCGAGGTGGGTGGAGACGCTCGACTGCGGCAGCTCGGTGACGGTGACCAGCTCGGCTACCGAGAGCTCGTGCTTGGCCAGCAAGCGAAGCAAGCGCACGCGCGTCGGTTCGGCGACGAGGCCGAAGAGGTCAGCGGCGGCGGCGAGGGACTCCATTCATCGATGTATCATAATGAACCGATGAACCAATGGCAAGCCGGGCCGTGGGGAAATGGCTCGCTCAGGCTCGGCGGCGCGCCACGACGAAGCGCTCGCCGGATCGGTAGCCTCTCTCGCCGAGGTACCGAGCGCTCCACTCGGCGGTGCCCTCGTCTTGCTCGATGTCGAAGCCTCGCGCCACGAACAGCTCACGCACCTGGTCGGGCCGGAGCCGCGTCCGGAAGGGCTCGCCCACGGCGCGGACCATCACCGTGAGCGGGACGCTCTCCCAGCCGAAAGCGGCGTCGTGGTAGGTCGCGACGACGCACGAGCCCGGGGCGGACAGCCTCGCGAGCGCGTCGAGGGTGGCCTCGATCGCGTCCCTGGTGAGGTACATCATCACGCCCTCCCACACCCAGGTCGTCTTCTCGACCCTGCGGTGCCCCGCGCGCTCGAGGACGTCGTCGAGGCGATCGGCGTGGAAGTCGATCGGGACGTAGCGCACCTCGGCGGCGAGGGGCCGGTGCGACTCGATGGCGGCGCGCTTGTGCGACTGCGTGGCGGGGAAATCCACCTCGAAGACCACGCTCTCCGAGAGGGACGGCAGGCGATACGCCCGCGCGTCGAGCCCGGCGCCGAGCAACACGAGCTGCCGGGTCCCGGCGTCGGCCTCCTTCTCCACGGCGTCGTCGATGGCGCGCGTACGCAGCGCCATGTGCCGCGTCAGGTTGCGCGAGACGCCCGCGAGCCACTGCATCACCACGCGCGCGGCGAGCGGCCGCCGCTCGGCCAGGCGAACGATGGCGCGGTACGGCTGCGGCACGAGCTCGACGGCGAGCCGATCGCGCACGACGACGGGCTGATCGAGCTCGGCCACGCCGCGGAGGGCGGCGACCCACATCGCCGTGCGGCTGGCGTATCCCTTGCGCATGGCGCCAACGTAGCAAACTCCGTCGTGGTCTCGTGCCCGTCGACGCGCGAGCGGCGCCCATGTACGTTTCCGGATCGATGAGCGCCCCCGTGCAATGCCGCAACTGCGGCGCGATGATGGTGCCTCGGTGGGATGGCCGGGTGCACGCCTGCCCCTACTGCAGGACCGAGGTGCAGGTCGCGATCGGCGCCGACCAGATCGCCGCGGGCATGGCGGTCGACCTCTCGAACGTCGACGCCTTCCTCGCCCGGCTCGCGTGGGCCCTCACGCAGGGCTTCTTCGAGCACGCCCGCATCCAGGCGAGCGGCAACTACGTGATGGGCATCGAGGTGTGGCTCGAGCCGGATCAGTTCGTCATCCGGCGCCAGGGCCGCGAGGCGATCGCGGAGCACAAGAAGGTGGTCCGCGGCGTCGCGCTCCGCACGAGGCGGCTCGCGCTCGACCAGTGGTACCAGATGCTGACCGAGTCGCTCGCGCGCTTCGCGAACGACAACGCGCGCGCCGCGTGGGTGCTCAAGCAGATCGGCGGCAGTCCGTGAGCAACGACCCGCGAGAAGACGCCCAGAGCCTCGAGATCCTCAAGCGCGGCGGCGTCCCGCTCCGAGCGCAGCGGCGCATCCACGAGCTGAGCCACGGCCAGCGCCCGATCTTCACCAGCACGCTGTCGCCGGCCGAGGGCGTCATCGCCCGGCAGACGGGCGTCACGCCGATCAGCCAGGTCATGGGGTCGAGCATCTACCACGTCGGCTTCGGCCTGATGGGCTTCGGCACCGGCGGCGAGGTGCAGACGCTCACGCACGCCTACGAGCACGCCCGGTCGCTCGCGCTCTCGCGGATGCAGCAAGAGGCCGCGATGCTCGGCGCGCACCTCGTGCTGGACGTGAAGTTCGTCGGCCGCGGCTTCGAGTGGTCGGAAGACCTCATCGAGTTCAGCGCCGTCGGCACCGCCGTACGCGTGGCCGGAGTCGCCCCGCCGCCGCAGCCGGTGCTCACGCTCCTCGAGCCGGACGAGCTGCTCAAGGTCCACCACGCGGGCTACTGGCCCGTCGGGATCGCGATCGGCAACTCGTTCTGGTACGAGCCCCACGCCGACTGCTTCGGCGAGGGCGCCTGGTACTCGCAGGAGCTGCCGGCGCACACGCGCGCCTCGCAGGGCGCGCGGCACTACGCCGTCGAGCGCTTCCGCGCGTTCGCTGGCCACCTCGGTGCGCACGGCGTCGTCGGCGTCCGCGTCCATCGCCGCGGCCACGACCGCGAGTACGAGGTCAACGACCAGCGCCACGTCTCGTTCCGCCTCGATCTCGTGGTCATGGGCACGGCCGTCGTTCGCCGCGGCCA
>DATIQP010000979.1:0-5197 GCA_035470765.1 Polyangiaceae bacterium
GAGCTCGACGCGCACGCCGTCCCGCGCCGGCACGAGGCCGATCGACAGGAGCGCCTGCGAGAACGACGGCAGCCAGCTCTCGCCGGTCACCTTCTCGAAGACGAGCGTGCCGCCGAGCTCCTCGAGCGGCGAGCCCGAGGCGTCGCGCGTGACGGTGCGGCCGAGGAGCTTGCCGCCGCTCCAGCGCGAGGCGACGAACGTCGGCTCGGCGGGCGGCCGCAGCCTCACCGCCGCCGCGACGCCGAGGCACGCGAGCACGACGAGGATCGTGTAGGCGGCGAGGAGCTGGACCAGCGCGCGGACGCTCACGGCCGCCAGCATACCCGCTCCGGCGCGATCGACGCCCCGCCGAATTGACCGCACGCGAGCCGGGGCCTTCTGCTATCGCTGCGGCATGGCGGCCACGCCGCGCGAGCGCTTCGTCGAGGTCGCCAAGGTCGTCGCCGTCGTCTGGGCCGTCTCGCTGCTCACGCGGGCGGCGTTCCTCACGGTGGGTTTCACGAACGTCGACGAGGGCGCCCACATGGTGGGCGCGCGCGAGCTGCTCGCGGGAGGGCGCCTCTACGTCGACTTCGCCGACAACAAGCCGCCGATCATCTACGCCTTCTATGCGCTCGCGCCGGTGCTCGGCGCCGGACCCCTCGGCGTTCGCCTGCTCGCCGCGCTGGTCGGCTTGCCCGCGATCGCGGTGTCCTTGGCCGCGTTCTTCGACTTCGATCGTCGGGGGCGAGCGGCGGCCGTCCTGTTTCTCGTCGCGTCCGCCACGCTCCTGCCGTCCGACGCGCACGCCATCAACGGCGAGCACATCTTCCTGATCCCCATCGCCGCCGCCGTCGCCCTGACGCGCGCGCCCGCGTCGCTCGCGCGTCCCGGCCGGATGCTCCTCGTCGGCGCCCTCGTGGGGCTCGCGTCGCTCGCGAAGCAGCCCGCGGCCCTCTGCGGCGTCGCCTTCGCGTGGAGCGCGCTTCGAACGCCGGGCCTCGCCTCGACGCGCAGGCTCGCCGTGCTCGCGTGCCTCGCGGCCGGCTTCGTGTTGCCACTCGCGGCCGCCGTCGCGTTCTTCGCGCGGCAGGGCTCGCTCGATGCGTTCGTGTTCTGGGTCTATCGATACAACCTGGTCCACGTGAACAATCCGATGCCGCTCGGCGATCGGCTCCTCCAGCTCCTCGAGATGGGCTCGGTGCTCATCCCGTCCGTGGGCACGCTCGCCCTCGCCTACGCGCTCGGCGCGCGCGCGGGCGTGCTCGCCGAGGACCTCCACCGCCGGCGCCTCATCGCCGGCCTGGTCGTCACGACGCTGCTCCCCGCGTTTCTCGGCTGGCGGCTCTTCGGCCACTACTTCGTGCCCACCCTCTTCGCGCTCTCGCTGGGCGCCGCGCCGTACCTCGTCGATCTGCGCTCGCCCGCCCGCAAGGCGATGGCCGGCGTGCTCGTGGTGGGCCTCGTGGCGTTCACGATCGGCGGCCGCGTCGTGCACGATCCGGCGCGCCACCTCACCGACGTCGACGACCCGCGCTACGAAGGGCTCGCGGCCCAGATGCCCGCGCGCTGCGGCGTGGCCCGTCCGCTGTTCGTCTGGGGCTACGCGCCGCAGCTCTACGTGCAGAGCGGCCTCCGCCCCGCCTCGCGCTTCGTCGTGCCGATCGACACCATCACCGGCTACATCGTCGGCAACGACGCGTTCGCGCGGGGCGCGATCGACACCAGGAACCGCATCGTCCCCGAGCACTGGGACTGGCTGATGGCGGACCTCGAGCGCTCGAGGCCCGAGTACATCGTCGACACCGCCCCCGGCGATCTCAACCACTGGGCGCGCTACCCGCTCACCGATTTTCCGCGCCTCGACGCCTTCGTCCGCCGTGACTACCGCGTGCACGCGACCGTCGGCGGCGCCGTCGTCTACCGGCGCGCCGACTGTCCCTGAGATCTCAGAGCCCGAGCTCCATCCCTTGCGCCGCGAGCCGCTCCCTTGCGCGCTCGGCGCGATCGCACGCCCCGAGGCTCGCCACGCACAGCCCCGCCGCCGCGAGGCTCATCACCGGCGCGAGCAGCACGAAGACCGCGAGGAAGCCGTTGGACAGGGCGTAGACCATCCACACGCCCGACCCGAGAGCGATCAGGCAGCAGAGCGCGAGCCCGACGATCGCCGCCCATCGCCGCGCGACGGCGAGCCTCGTGGCGACGCCGATCGCAGCCACGCCGAGCAAGAAGTCGACGACCGGCAGGACCACCATCGCCGAGAGGATCTCGACCGTCATCCACGTCTGCAGCGAGCCGAGCACCGCGCAGAGGCCGCCGAGCGCCGTCATCGCCGCGGCGACCTTCGGCCAGAACGGGCTGAGCGACGCGAGATCGTTGTCTTCGGTGGTGGGCGGCGGCACCGCGCCGGGCACCGGCTGCGGCGTCCACTGCGGTTGCTGGGGAGGCTGCGGGGGTTGCAGCGGTTGCCAGGGTTGCGGCGGCGGCCCGTTGGATTGCACGGCGAGTCCCTCTGTCACACCGAGACGAGGACCGTCTCGGCCTCCGGGAGCATGCGCCGAACGTAGGCCCGCGCCAAGTCGTCCGCGAGGACGGGCTGCGAGGCGCGGGCGGCGCCGCGGTAGGTGTTGTCGAGCCGCGTGAGCGCGTACGAGGCGAGGGCCTCGCACAGCACCGCGTCGTTGAGCGGCAGCACGTTGCGCAAGAGCGCTCGCTCGCCGTCGAGGACCTCCATCACCTCCTCGAAGCGACCGCGCCGCGCGGCGAGCATCGCCCGCGCGCGGGCCGCGAACGCGATGGCGAGCGGAGAGGGGGCCTGCCTGGCGGCGTCGAGCACCGAGCCCGCCTCCTCGAGCCGTTCGCCGCTCGCCGCGAGGGCGAACGCGAGCTGCGCGCGCGCGAGATCCCCCGGGAGGTTGGGCTGCCACCGGAAGCGAAACCCGCCGGACGCCGCGATGGCGGCGCGCTGGAGCGCGATCGCGCTCGGCAGATCGAGCGAGCGGAGCGCGAGCACGCCCAGGTTGTAGAGGCTCATGCTGACGATGTCGCGCCCGAAGAAGCCCCGCACGACGGCGCGGAAACCGTTCGACGCGCCCAGGTCCTCGCCGCGCGTCATGAGCGCGACGGCGCCGTTGTTGATCCGCACCCCGCGGACGCTGCGGCGGACGAGCACGACGAGGCCCAGGAACGCCGACGCGACCAGGAGCATCGCGATCGGCCACAGACGCTCCGGATCTCCGAGCACGACGGGGATCGCAGCCCCGGTGGGGATCAGGAGGGCCAGGAGAGCGAGCGTGGGGTTGTAGCGGCGCACGCGCTCCCCGTGGAGCCACGGCGTCTGCTCGGCGTCCTTCCACGCGTGGCTCACGGCGCACCGCCGATCACGGCCCGAGCCTCGGGGAACGCGCTGGCGATCCACGGCAGGATCGCCGGGTCGACGGAGCCCGGCGGCACCTCGCGCCCGTTCGCGTAAGCGCCAATCACCGCGACGAGCGAACGGTCGCGGAAGGCCATCGCGTTGCGCAGCAGCCTGCCGTCCACCGCCAGCCGCTCGAGCACCTGCTGCTTGAGGCCGCGTCGCGCGAGCACGAGCAGCGTCGCGCGGCTCGAGAGCGGTCCGGCGAGCGGCACGCCGTCGCGCACGCCGGCGGTCCGCAGCGTCGCCTCCGCTCGGTCGAGCTCGCCGCACGCCGCGTGCGCGAACGCGCGGCGCGCTGCGACCACCGCGAGCTGCTGGGCGCGCAAGACCTCGTTGACGCGGCTCACGCGGAGCAGCCCCTCGGCGAGGACCAGGATGCGCGCGGCCTCGGCGAAGTCGCCCTCCATCTCGGCGCACTCGCCGAGCGTCAGCAGCACGAGCGCGCGGTAATAAGGAGCGAGCCCTCGCCGCAGCAGCGCCCTGCACCTGGCGATCGCCTCCGGGACGTGCTCGCGCAGGCGCTCGAGCTGCGCGGCCTGCAGGTCGCGGGCGGCGCCGGGCCGGACCGCGCTGCGCACGCGGACGAAGAGGACGACGAAGAAGACCAGGAGCAGGAACGGGATGGCCCAGCTGGTGCCGGCCTCCACGCCGATCCACATGGCGAAGAAGATCCCGACGAGCAGCACCCACAGGAGCACGAGCCGCAGGACCCACCCGCCGCGAGGGGCCTTCTCGTCGCCGGGCTGGAGGTACTCGTGGCGCATCCCGCCCATTGTACGACGGCAGCCTGCCCGTGCTTCCCGTCAGCGCGCGACGAGGTTCGTGACCGTCAGCAAGACCACGAAGGCCGCCAGCGTGGCGCCGTAGGCGACGGTGCGACGACGGAAGCCGGCCTCCCACGCCCAGAGCGCGCCGAGAGGCGGCAGCACCGCCCCGACGACCGCGCGCCACGCGGGCTTCTTCTTCGCCAGGCCGAGGACGATGGCGCCCCACGCCGCGACGTGCGCGAGCAGCGAGAGCAGATCGAGGGCGCCCAGGACTTCCATCGGCTCAGGGCGTCGCCGGCGCCGCGTTCCGGGGGGCCTGCACGAGCGCCACCCACCGCGCGAAGCTCCCGCCGATCACCATCACGATGCACACCAGCATCAGGACCGTGAACGCGGTGTTGAGGAGGCCCACGCCGTGGTGCGCCGGCTCGGCGAGCATGGGCAAGAAGAGCAGACGGATGCTCTGCACGCCCGCGGTGATCGTCGTGGTGGCGACGAAGCAGAGCGGGAGGAACGTGCAGAGTGCATAGACCTTCGCAGGGGATTCGCGCAGCAGGATCGTCGTCCCCACCGAGAGCGCCGCGCACGCGAGCAGCTGGTTGGCGACGCCGAACATCGGCCAGAGCGTCTGGATGCCGTTGGTCAGGATGAACGCGGTGAAGCCCGCCACGATCGCACCCGTGGCGAGCACCGCGCCGGCGCGGCTGTCCGACCGGCCCAGGCTCTCGGTGAGCGGCGAGCGAGCGAGCATCTCCTGCAGCAAGAAGCGGCCGATGCGGGTGCCCGTGTCGATGGCGGTGAGGATGAACAGCGCCTCGAACATGATCGCGAAGTGGTACCAGTAGGAGAGCAGCGTGCTCATCCCCGGGATCCCGGAGAAGACGCGCGCCATGCCGACCGCCAGCGAGACGCCGCCGCCCGTCCGCGCGGCGACCACCTCTCCCGCCTCGCGCGAGAGCGCGGGCAGCTCCTTGACGTGGAGGCCCATGCGGGCGAAGTCGCCGTCGTCGAGCATGGTCGGGCGCGCCGCGTC
>DATIQP010000980.1:0-6491 GCA_035470765.1 Polyangiaceae bacterium
ACCGCGCGCGCGCGGCGGGGTCCTCGGCGTAGTTGCCCTGGAGGAACTTCACCGCGACCTCGGTGCCGAGCGCGAGATGCTCCGCCACCCACACCGCGCCCATGCCGCCCTCGCCGAGCGGCCGGAGCAGCTTCACGTTCGCCGTGACCTGGGCGCCGGGTTCGAGCTTCATCTCACGGGGCCCATCGATCGACGAGAATAGCCAACGCGCCACTTTCCTGGAAGGCGACAAACTGCCCTCCCGTAGCGCCCCGATCTCGCTCAGTTACAGGCCTTGCTCTGCACGACGGTCATCGCCGGGACCTCGAAGTCGTCCCACGTCAGCTTGCCGAGCTGCGCCAGGTCGGCTTGGTCGAGCTTGCTTCCGTCGCCGAGGCGGAACGACGAGCGCGTCTCGCCGCTGTCGTCGGTGTTGATCATCCCGTACTTCTGGAGCGCGGCGACGACGACGAGCGCTTGCTTGCCGGTGAAGGACGACGTGTCGTAGCCCGCCTTGAGGCGAAGCCGGCCGCCGTACGGAAAGCCGTCCGCCGGATACGGGGACCCGCACGCGCCGCCGCTCCTCGCCGCGGGCTTTACGTACTCGTACTGCGCGATCGCCGCGCCCGGGATGACGATGTCGACGGCGTGTCTGATCTCGCCGGCGGCGACCTCGTCGTACCAGATGACGCCAGGCAAGAGCGGGGTGCCGGCAGCCGTCGTGCTGCCCCAACCGTCGGGGAGCTGCTCGTTCTTCGTCAGGTTCCACGTCACGAGCGCCGACCAGCCGCTCGTCGCGCTCGACGGGTTCCACCCATAGAGCTCGAACAGGCGACACGAGCCCTGTTCGACGATCATCATGTGGTGATCCGAGCTCGGGTTGGTCATGTTCTCGTACATGACGCCGTTCGGGATGGGCGCCGTCGCTCCGGACCCGCCATTGTAGAAGAACGCGTCGCTCGTATCGAATCCGAAGGCCGCCGTCGTCCCGACGGGCACGAAGGCCTGCGACGACGGAACGACGTTGACGTACTCGTCGCCCGGATACTCCGCGACGATGGCGCCGGCGCGCGCCTTGAGGTTGGCAATGTACGTCGCCGACTGCGGGTCGAGCGACGCCTGCGAGATGTCCTGGTTGTAGGGATAGTCCGACGGGAACATCGGGCAGCCGCCGACCGTCGGCCCGCTCGGCGCGCCGCCATCGCCGCCGTCGACCCACGCGGCGTCCTTCGCCGCGTCGGGGACCGCTGCGCCGTCGGGCGTGCCCGCGTCCTGCGTGGCGCCGCTCGATCCGCACCCGATCGCGAAGACGATCCACGAGAGCAGTAGCCGGCGCGCTTGCACGTCGTCACCTCCAGCACGCGCGAGCGTACCGCAATCGGCGCCGCAGCGACGGGAAGCCGTCACTCGAGGTAGATGCCGGCTCCGACGATGAAGGTGTCCTCGCCCGACTGGACCCTGCGCACGTAGGTCTGCTTGTGCGCGGGCGTGTTGTCTCCGGGCCGGAACCAGTCGCACTCCAGCCAGGCGCTGCCTTCTCTCATCGCGGAGGTGATCTCTTCCTGGATCACCTTCTTTCCTTTCACGTCTCGCAGGGACATGAGGTTCCTCCCTTCGAGGCTGGGGAAGGCGGGATTGAGGAGCTCGGTGCCGTCCGGCGTCAGGACGAACACGTAGGTGTCCATGAAGACGAACGGGCCCTTCTTGTCCCGCAGCTGGCCGAAGGCGTCCTCTCCGCGCTCCGCGACGAGAGCGGCGGCGCGATCCACCACGTCTTCGATGAACGCCCTGTCCATCTTCATGTCGTAGCTCCCGCATCCGACGGTGTGCTGCACCCCGGAAGGGAACGTCACGCGCTTCACGAAGGTGGACTTCCACGCGGGGAAGACCTCTCCGGGCCTCGGATACATGTAGTGGATCCAACCTTCGCCGGATGGACTGGCCGCCATCCGCAGGATCATCTTGCCGATCGGCCGGCCCAGGATGTCCAATAGCCCGCTGTCGTTCGTGCCCTCCCTGGCGGGATCCCCGCCGTGGAAGACGTTGGTGCCGTCCGTCGTCATGACGAACAGGTACGTGTCGTCGCGGAACCACTTGGAGCCCCTGAGCCGAAAGTCCGCGTACGCCTTCTCGCCCTGCTCCTCGAGGACCGCGGCCGCTTCTCGGACCAGCGTCGTCAGCTCGGGAGCGGTGAGCTCGGCGACGGGCCGCGCGTCTCTCGGGGCGCCTGCCAGGTAGACGCCGCAGCCGACGAGTACCACCCTGTCTCCGAGCTTCGCCCGAGTCACGAAGGCGGACTTCTGCGTGGAGACGCTGTCACCCGGTTTGGGCCACATGTATTCGACCCAGCCCGCACCCCGGGTCTGTACGACGTGGATCATTTCGCGAACCAGGCTCTTGCCGTGCGTGTCCGTGAGGTCGACGATGTTGCGTCCCTCGAGGTTGGGAAACGCCGGGTTGAGGAGCTCGACGCCGTCCAGATCGAACACGAAGACGTAGGCGTCCTTCGCGATGAAGGGACCTCTCGCGTCACGGAAGATCGAGAACGCCTGCTCTCCATTCTCGGCCATCAGCCCGGCGGCGTTCGTGACCATGTCCACGACGAACGCGCGTTCCATGCGATCGTCGTACATGCCGCTGCCGACGATGTAGCTCTTGCCGAACGGCGCCTGCACCAGCCGCACGTAGCTGCTCTTCCATCGCGGGAGCAGGCCACCCGGAACGGGCCACTGGTAGTGATACCAGCCGTCCCGCTTGTTCGGCAGCGCCGTCGCCGCTGCGATGAGCCCGCGGACGATGGGCTTGCCGTGGATGTCCATCAGGCCCAGCTGGTTTCTCCCCTCCAGCGACGGATCGGCGTGGACCAGCATGTTCCCCTCGGGGTCGAGCACGAAGACGTACGTGTCCCCGTGACGCCAGCGGCTGCCCGAGATGCGGAATTCGCGGAACGCCGCGTCACCCTCGGCTCGGACCCGCTCCGCTGCGTCGTTCACCAGGGCGACGAGCGTGCGAGTCTCCTCGTGCTCGTAGAGCTGTTCGGGTGTGGGAGCGGGGACCTGGGCATACGGCCGCGCCGAGGGAACGGGCTGAATGGTCATGACACACCTCGTGTGCTGTCTTGGACGCCACACGATCCGAGAGCGAGACGCGTGCCACCCCTGCGGACGAGCTCGTCTCGATGACCCCAGCGCGAGCGTGCGGTGGCTTGCAGCGCTGCAGCGACCGCGATCGTCAGCTCTTCTGGCCGCGGTAGACCCGGCCGGACATGCGGCGCACGATCGGCCGCGGCACCGCCTGCGAGGCCTTCGCGATGACCGCGTTGAGCGCTCCGGGGACGCACACCGCATCCCCTCGCAGCACGGCGCGGAGGGACGCCTCCACCACCTCGTCGATGCCCGTCCTCGCCATCGCACGCATGAGCTTGCGGTGCGGGAGCTTCTTGCCGTCGAGCTTCGCCACGCGCTGGAACTCCGTGCGCACGGGCCCGAGACACGTGCACGTGACGGTGACGCCGTGGGGTCTCGCCTCCTCGTGCACCGACTCGGAGAACGAGAGCACGAACGCCTTGCTCGCGGCGTAGACCGCGTTGAATGGCACGGGCTGGAACGCCGCCATCGACGCAACGTTGAGGATGCCGCCTCGCCCTCGCGGGATCATCCCGGACAGCCCGGCGTGCGTCAGCCGTACGACGGCGCGCACCAGGAGATCGATCTCCGCCATCTCGCGCGCGAGCGGGAGCTCGGCGAAGGCCCCGATCGTGCCGAAGCCCGCGTTGTTCACGAGCAGCTCGAGATCGCCCCGCGCGACCCGCTCGGCCGCCGCGTTCACTCCCGCCTCGCTCGCGAGGTCCGCCGCGAGGACTTCGACCTCGCCGCCGAGCTCCTCGCGGAGCGCCTCGAGACGCTCTCGCCGTCGCGCCACCAGCACGAGCGCCCAGCCGTCCTTCGAGAGCCTCCGCGCGAAGCCGGCGCCGATGCCCGCAGACGCACCCGTCACGAGGGCTCGCTTCACGAGGAGGCTCCCATCTCGGCGAGCCGCTCGCGCACGAGACGGCGGAGCGGCTTCATCGCGAAGCCGTGGGGGATCGAGGGCAAGAACTCGACGCCGCGCGGGCATCGATACGGCGCGATGCGCTCGCGCGCCCAGGCGAGCAGCTCCTCCTTCGAGATCGTCTCGCCGGGTCGCAGCACCACGGCCGCGATCGGGATCTCACCCTTGATCGGGTGCGCGACGCCGACGACGACCGAGCTCCGCACCGCCGGGTGGCGATCGAGGACGTGCTCGATCTCGGCGGGAAACACGCTGTATCCGCCCACCTTGATCATCTCCTTCTCGCGAGCCACGAAGTACTTGATGCCCCAGGACCCGACGCGAACGACGTCGCCGGTGCGCAGCCATCCGTCGCGAAGCGCCGCGTCGCTCGCGGCCGGGTCGTTCCAGTAGCCGCGCATCATCCCCGGGCTGCGGAGGAGCAGCTCGCCGGGTTCGCCGTCGTCGACGTCGTGGCCCTCGGCGTCGACGACGCGAAAGCGAACGCCCGGCAAAAACCAGCCGATGCACGAGTCGCCCGCGGCGTAGGGCGGCGTCAGGCTCACCTGCCCGCTCGTCTCGGCCATGCCGTAGCCGATCACGAAGAGCGGACGAAGCCGGAGCGGACCGAGCCGCCTCTCGGCGAGGGCCCGGAAGCGTTCGATGAGGTCGCGGGGGAAGGCGTCGCCGCCGCCGCCCCACACCCGGACCGACGACAGGTCGCGCCTCTCGGCGCCGGCGTCCAGGAGCATGCGATACATCGCGGGGATCCCGGCGAACACCGACACGCGGTGGCGCTCGATCGCGTCGAGCACGAGCGCGGGGTCGAATCGACCCATGACGATCGTCGGCGTCGCGAGCGCCATCAGCGTCAAGAGCGCTTGGTGACCGCCGGTGTGCGCGAGCGGCATCACCTGCAGGGCGAGGCGGCGGCTCGGCGTGGGCAGGACCGCCGCGAGCTTGGCATAGGTTCGGAAGCCGTACATCAGGCCGCCGGCGGTGAGCACCGCGCCCTTCGGCAAGCCCGTGGTCCCGGCGGTGAAGAAGATGATCGCGGGCTCGTCGTCGGCGACGTCGGCGGGCGGGGTCGACTCGCTCGCCGCCTCCATCAGCGCTGCGAAGGACTGCGCGCCCGGAGGGACGGCGCGCTGCGTGACGAGCACCCAGGTCTCGATCGACGGGACGCGCGCCGGGTCGCCGATGTTCTGCTCGAAGACGGTGCGGTCGGTGACCATCACCCTGGCGCCCGACTGCGCGACGAGCTGCTCGATCTCGCTCGCCGTGAGCATGAAGTTGAGCGGGACGGGGATGGCGCCGATGCGCAGGGCGCCGAGCTCGACGAACACCAGCTCGATGCGGTTGAGCGTGCAGAGGGCGACGCGATCGCCGCGGCGGACGCCGAGGTCGTGCAGCATCCCGGCCGCGCGCGCGGTGAGCCGCTGCAGATCGCGGTACGAGACGACGTGGCCGGAGAAGAAGGAGCTCTCGAGCGGCTTGTCGAGGAGAAACGCCGTGCGGTCCTCGTAGACGTCGGCCATCACGTCGGTGAACGTCGCCGTGGTCAGGCGACTCCGGCCGAAGAAGGCGCGCCACTTCCGCCATGGCGGCGGCGCGAGACCGATGCGCGCCGTGTCGAGCTGCATCGCCCGAACGATATCACGCGCCCCCGCGTCGATCGGCTAGGTCTTGGTCGCCACGCCGCGGATGCTCGGGCGCGTCAGCGGCATCGCCTTGCGAATGCTCTCGCGCTTCTCGGACTCGATGGTGAAGCCGGCGTGCCGGATCGTCTCCTCCGTGTGGCGCGTCAGGTGACAGTTGCCCGCGATGCTCCTCCACAGCGGCTCGACGCGCCCCTGCCACACGCGACGCCTCGTCCCATCCTCCGCGGCGACGTGCTCCATGAAGACGAGCTTGCCGCCCGGCCGGAGCACGCGGCGGATCTCCCGCAGCGCCGCGGTGGGGTCGGGGACGGAGCACAGCACGAGCGTGCACACCACGGCATCGAAGGCGCCGTCGGGAAAAGGGAGATCGTCCGCCGGCGCTGGGGAGAGCTCGACCTCCCGCGCTCCGGCGCGGACCTTGGCAAGGAGCCGCTCGTGCATGTGCCGCTCCGGCTCGGCGAGCACGAGCCTCGTCACGGCCTCCGGATAGTGGCGAAGGTTGGCCCCGGTGCCTGCGCCCACCTCGAGGACCTCGCCCTCGAGGCCGGCGAGCAGCTCGGCGCGCCACGCTTCGAGGCAGGCCTCCTCGACCGAGGACATGAAAGGATCGTAGATGGCGGCCATGAGCCAGGACATGCTGCGAGGAGCTTAGCCCACGTCGAGCCACGCGTCGCACGCCGTCCGCCGCCGCGCGTGCGCGGGCCCGAGCAGCGCGCGGAGCTGGCGCGCGTCGCGCATGCGGCGCTCCTGCGGGTAGGCCTTCGTGTAGCCGTTGCCCCCGAGGAGCTGCACCCCGTCGGTCGTCCCGGCGCAGGCGCGCTC
>DATIQP010000981.1:0-6202 GCA_035470765.1 Polyangiaceae bacterium
CGACGCCATCAAGGCCGCGCTCGTCGCCGAGGGCTGCGAGGTCGTCTTCTGGCAGTCCGCGCCGCTCCCCGCGCAGCAGGTCTTCCGCACCCACGCCCACTCCACCCTGCGCACGCTGCCCGGCGGGACGAACCTCGACGAAAACTACGACCCGGCGCGCTACGGCCGCACGAGCGCCCTGCTCGACGGCTCGATCGTGCTGTTTTCCCACACGTGCCCGCTCATCGCCCAGAGCGAGGCCGCAGTCGATCGCTACGCCGAAGCGTTCGCGCGCGTGTGGCACTACCGCCAGGCCATCGTCGAGCGTCATACTTCGGGGCGATGAAGCCGAGCACGGCCCCGCCGAACCGCCGCCTCGAGCGAATCAAGGCGTACGGTCGCCTCGCGCTGCTCGTGGGTGGCGTCGGCTTCATCGCGTACCTGGTGCACAAGGCCGGGCCGCGGCAGGTGGCCGAGGCGCTGATCGACGCCGGGCCGTACATCCCGCTCATCGTCCTCTTCGAGGCGGTGATGCTCGTGACGGACTCGGCCGCGCTGGCGTCGATCCTCGGCGCGCGCAGCAAGGCCATCACGACGAAGGGCTGGGTCCGCTCGTCGTGCGCGTCGTTCATCTGCCTCGCGCTGCTGCCCGCGGGGCGCACCGCGAGCGAGGTCGCGCGAGCCGCGATCATCGCCCCCTACACGGGCGGCTTCCGTTCGGCGACGGCCGGCGCCGAGCTGCAGGCCGCCGCGCTCATCGCCGACGGTCTCATCAGCGGCGCCGTGGCGGTCGGCATCTACGTGATGGTCGGCAGCCAGGGCGAGCTCGCCTGGATGCTCGGCGGCAACTTCCTGCTCGCGGGCACGCTCGGCGCGGCGCTGTTCCTCGCGCTGCACCATCAGGGCTTCGCCGCGTGGGCCAAGCGCCGCTTCCCGCGAATCGCCAAGGCCGCCGGCGATGAGGTCACGACGCCGCGCTACTTCGGCGTCGTCCCCACGGCGTGGAGCTTCCTCGGGCGGTGGCTGCAGGTCGCGCAGTACGGCATCGCGGTGCTCGCCGTCGGCGGCACGCTGAGCTGGCGCGGCGCCTTCGTGGGCCACGGCATCCACATGGTGGGAGCGACCGTGGGCGCGGCCGTGCCCAATCAGGTCGGCGTGGTCGATGGCGCGTACGTCGCGTTCGCGGACGTGCTCGGCTTCCACGGCGCGCCGGCGCGGGCGCTGAGCGTCGCGCTCGTGCTGCGCGCGTCGCAGCTTCTGTTCGCGGTCGTGTGCGTGGTCGTCGCCTCGCTCACGCGCGAGGTGGCCCCTCCGAGCTCGGAGAGCGCGCCCGCGAGCTGAGCTAGGTTCGTGTGCTGCATAGCACACGCACACAGACTCGGACGAGCCTCGGCTAGTCGATCGACAGCACGCCGCCACAGGGCACGTGCACCGCTCGCCACTGGCCCTTGGAGCCGACGCGGAGCTTGTGGTCTCCGCACGAGACGTCGACGGGGGCTGGCCCGTCGCCGACGACGTGGCCGTCGACATAGATGCGATGGCCCGCCGCCGAGGCCGGAAGTGCAATCTGTCCGCGGCCCTGCTCGGAGTGGGCCTTGCTGGGCGGTGGCGTGGCCTCGCCAGGCGGCGGCGCGGCCTCACTGGGCGGTGCGCCCTCGCGGGGTGGAGGGGTCGCCTCGCCGGGCTCCGCGGCAGGGGGTGGGCTGGCCACCTGCTCCTCGGCGGCCTTCGCCAGGATCGTCGGCGCCGAATGCATGGCGACGTGCGCAGGCGGTGCGATGCCGCGTTTCGCGACCGTCGCCGCGTGCCGCGGGTGGCGAGTGAACGCCAAGGCGAAGACGCACGCCGCGAGCACCCACACGACGATCGCCGCCGTACCGAGCTGCCGGGTTCGCCGGCGGTTGAGCGCGGCCTGGGCGGCGGCCGACGAGCGCCTCCCAGACTGCGAATCCACGTCGATCTCCAGGGAGTGCGGCGTCTCCGGAGCGAGCGGGTGCGTTTCCACGTTCGGTGACGGAGCGAGCGCGTCCGATCCCGGATCCGGCATGAGCGAGAGGAACCTCCAGACACGAGGATACGTCCTGTGCGCCGGCCCGGTAAGACGGTGGACGAAAACAAGTGTCACCATGTGCCGAAGTCGCGTACCCGCGCTGGTCAGCGCGCTTGCCACCCCGTGCGGAGGACTGTGGAAAACGTCTCGCTCAGCGCGCCGCGGCGACGGCGATGTGGCTGCCGGCGCCCGCGCAGCGCGAGGCCCATCGAGCCGGGAGCAGCTCGCGGGCCCACTCGCGCGCCTCGCGATCGCCCAGGATCTCGAAGCCGCGAGCGCGCATCCAGGCTGGCAAATCCGCCGGATCCCAGCCAAAGCGGAACGGCTCGCCGGCGCCGGCCACGACGCGGCGCCGCAGGCGCATCGAGACCGTGGGGTGCTCGAGCGGGCCCCGATCGAAGTACGTGAACGCAAAACGCGCGTCGGGGGTGCTGTACGCGCGCACTGCGCGTACCGTCGCATCGATGGCGCCCTCCGTGAGGTACATCGTCACGCCCTCCCAGATCGTGAGCGTGGGCTCGCCTGGATCGTGCCCCGCCTCGGCGAGGGCGCGCGGCAGCTCTCCCACGGGCCGGCCGGCTTCGAAGTTCCATGCAAGATACACGGTCTTCGCCGCCGGCTCGCCGTCGAGCACGCGGCGCTTGCGAGCTTGCGTGGCCGGGTGGTCGACCTCGAAGACGACCCCGCCCTCCAGCTCCCGGGCGAATCGCGCCGCGCGGCAGTCGAAGCCGGCCCCGAGCAGGACGACCTGCCGGCCGCCGCTGGCCACGAAGGCGCGCAGCGCGTCGTCGATCACGCGCGTGCGCACCTGCATGTAGAGGATGCCCGGCGCGAACGCCGGCGCGATCACGCGGGCGGAGAGCCGCGGCGCGCGCCGCGCGAGGCGCAGCAAGCGCTCAGCCTCGCTGAAGCGCACACCGTACGGATCGTCGCAGAGGCGCGCATCTTCCGGCAACAGCACCCCGAGGCCTCGCCCCGCGGCGACCCAAGCCGCGGTCCTGCTCGCGCGGCCCTCTCGCACGCGTCAGACCTTCACGCACGCGAGCAGCTCGGCGTGGACCTCGGGCATCGCGGCCACGATCTCGGTCGACGCCATCATGCCGTCCCCGCCCGAGAAGTCCGTCACGACGCCGCCCGCCTCGCGCACCAACAAGAGCCCCGCGGCCATGTCCCACGGCTGCAGACCCTTCTCGAAGAAGCCCTCGCCCCGACCCGACGCGACGTAGGCGAAGTCGAGCGCCGCGGCGCCGAGGCGGCGGATGCCGACGACGTGCTTCATCACGCGCGAGAGCTGCACGAGGTAGCGCTCGCCGTCGCCGCGGCCGCGGTGCGGGACGCCGGTGTGGATGACCGAGTCGTCGAGCGTCGTGTGGCGCGAGCCCGTGAGCCGCCGCTCTCCGCCGCGCGTCTCGAGGAAGGCTCCCGCGCCGCGCTCGGCGAAGAACGCCTCGTCACGGCAGGGATCGAGCACCACGCCCGCGACCGCGCCGGCGTCGTCCCAGAACGCGATCGAGATCGCGAAGTGCGGGATGCCGTGAAGGAAGTTGGTCGTCCCGTCGAGCGGGTCGATGACGAAGCGCTCGCCCTGCGTGACGCGGTTGGCGGTGGTCTCCTCGGCCTGGAAGCGCGCGCCGGGGTGAGCCGCGAGCAGCGTCCGCTTGATGATCTCCTCGGAGGCGAGGTCCGCGGCGGAGACGAAGTCGGAGGGGCCCTTCTCGGTGACCGTGAGCTCGCCGAGGCGGGCGTGGCGGTCGAGGAGGATCTTGGCGCCGGCGCGCGCCGCGTCGAGCATCGACAGGAGCAGGGGCGATCGCATCGCCACGCACCATACTCCAAACCGGCAGCGCCTGAGGCGCCTCGTCCGCTCCCGGCGGCGGGTGGTGCTACGCTTGGCGACCTTGACCGAGCTTTCGTTGATGACCTGGAACGGCTTCGGAGCCGGACAGAGCGTGCGCGCTTTCTTCGAGTGGAAGGGCGTGGCCGACCCGCATCGCTTCGAGCACCCGCAGCTCATGGCCGCGGTCTCCGAGGCGGACGTCTTGTGCATCCAGGAGGTCTTCCTCTCCGAGTCCGAGCAGTTCTTCGAGCGGCTCCCGCACCCCCACAAGGTCCGCGACCATAACCGCACGAGCTGGTGGTCACCGCTGGCGTTCACCGGCTCCGGGCTCGGCGTCGCGTCACGCCTGCCCCTCGTGAAGCGAGCGTTCCGCGCGTTTCCGCCGCCGCACCACGGCGCGGACCGGTTCGCGCGCAAGGGCATGTTCCACGTGCGCGTTCGCGTCACGGACGAGGTGGCCGTCGACGTGATCAACTGCCACCTTCAGGCGGGCGTCGGGCCCCGCGCCGCGGCCGTCCGCAAGAGGCAGCTGCTCGAGCTGCATCGCTTCGTCGACGAGGTCGCGCGCGTCGACGGGGCGGTAGTCGTGTGCGGCGACATGAACGTCGACGGTCGCGCCGCGAGCGGCCGAGTCGAGTACGCCGAGCTTCGCCGCGCTCTCGCGGGCTTCGTCGATCTCGGCGCCGAAGCCGACTCGACGACGTTCCACCCTCACCCCGAGGCGAACGCCCTCGCGCACCGCTTCTACGCGTCCGAAGGCCCGCAGCGCCTCGACTACGTCCTGTTCCGGCCGGGGGACGCCCCGCTCGAGCTCGTCGACCTCGCGCGCGTGCTCGATCGGCCGCTGCCGCCTCTGAACGGCGAGGGGCCGACGTTCGCGTCCGACCACTTCGGGCTGCGAGCGCGGTGGCGGCTTCGCTGATTTTGGCCACCCCGGGCTAAAGCCCGGGGCAGGCAGAAGATCGATTGTCGCCCGACCAAAGCCCGCCTTCGGCGGGCTCGAAACCGCGCGGGATCCGTGCGATGCCGCGAGTCCGCCGCAGGCGGACTTGAGTTGGGTCACGCGTTGGGTTCTTCGCCTGCCCCGGGCTTTTGCCCGGGGTGGCCCAGCTGATCTAGCGCTTGCGCGCCTTCCGCCGATCCACCATGCGGTAGAAGCTCGGCCGCGCGATCCCGGCGAGCTCGGCGGCCTTCGACACGACGCCGCCCGCGCGCTCGAGCACGGCGGGCAGGTAGGCGTCCTCGAAGCGGTCGAGCACGGCCTGTCGCGCCTCGTGGTACGGCATCCGCGCGAGCTGCTCGAGGCTCGGCATCCCGGCCGCGCTCGGGAACGCGCCCGAGCCGAAGAGCGCCTCGCGATCGCGCGCGCCGAGCGTCGCGAAGCGCAGCACCACGTTGTGGAGCTCCTGCACGTTGCCCGGCCAAAGATACGCGCCGAGCAGGGACGTGAGCTCGACCGGGAGCTGCGCGTTCGGATCGCCGAGCGCGTCACGGAAGAACTGCGTCGCGATCGGCTCCACGTCGCTCGGCCTGTCGCGCAGCGGCGCGACGTGGACGCGCGCGACGGAGAGCCGGTAGTAGAGCTCCTGGCGGAACGCGCCCGCCGCGACGAGCTCGGCCAGCGGCTGCTGCGCCGTCGCCACGATGCGCGCGTCGAAGCCCACGTCCTCGCCGGCGCCCGCCCGGCGCGCGGCCTTCTTCTCGAGCGTCGCGTCGACCTTTGCCTGCAGGTCGGGGCCGAGCGCGTCGATCTCCTCGAGCACGAGGGTGCCGCCGGCAGCGAGCTCGAACGCCCCAGCGCGCGCCTCGCCCGTGCCCTCGAACTGCCCCGGCTCGTGGCCGAAGAGCTCGTCCTCGAGGAGCGCCTCCGAGAGCGAGGCGCAGTCCACCACGACGAGCGGGCCCTGCGCCCGCGCCGACGCCTGGTGCACCGCGCGCGCGAGGACGCCCTTGCCGACGCCCGGCTCGCCCTCGATGAGGACGGGCACGTCGGTCGCCGCGGCCCGCGCGAGGCGCCCGAAGACGTGTCGCATCGCCCCGTCGACTCCGATGGCCGCGCCGAACCGGTCCCCGTCCCAGAGCGCGATGTCGCTCGGCTCCGCGTCGATGCGCACGGCGAGCGACGTCGCGCCAATGGTCAAGAGCGCGTCGCCGGCGAGCAGAGCCGACCCGATGCGCACCGCGCCGAGCCACGTCCCGTTCTTGCTCTTCTCGTCGCGCACGTGCACGCCGTCCGGCAAGAGAGAGAGCCGGACGTGCTCGCGCGAGACCGTCTCGTCCGAGAGGCGCAGATCGGCCGCCTCGCCGCTGCCCACGACGAGCACCGGGCGATCGAG
>DATIQP010000982.1:0-4904 GCA_035470765.1 Polyangiaceae bacterium
ACCTTGCCCTGGCTGTTGGTCACGGGGATGAACCCGACATCATAGTCCCGCATGAGCCTCGCCGCGTCCAGCGCGCTGCTCGTCTCCGCCAGCGTGTACAGCTTCTTGCTCATGATGCTCTCACATCGCATGTCGGCCTCCACTCGTTGAGTGGCGTCGACGAAGCAAGCGCGGTGCCCGCATCGGCGGCGCCATCGCTGCGCGGACGACGCAGCAACGCCGCGCGGCGTCGCTTGGTGCGACGCGTCGCCCGCTGACGCGGATTCGCCGCCGAAGGGCCCCAGGAAGGACCTCGGGGATGGGTCTCGGCGCAGATCCTGCGGGCCCGCGCACGTCTCGCAGGGGTGCGCACAAGGCTCCCCGCGGCTACCGCGGCAGACATGTACGGCACGTCGAATGCTCTGCCGTAGGCAAGCCAAGGAGTGCCCCATGCACGTCGAGCCCCACGACCTCGAGCATGACTTCCCCCGCATGCGCCAGGTCATCACCACGCTGCGGGAGTCCAACCCCGACTTCGCCAGCCTCGTCGCTCGCTACGAGGATCTGAACAGGAGGATCGTCGAGCTCGAGCTCAGCGATTTGCCCATCGGCGACCTCGCGTTCGAGGACCTGAAGAAAGAGCGCCTCCGCTTGAAGGACGCGGTCTACGCGATGCTGTCATCGCACGGCGCCTCATGATCACCGCCGACATTCGCAACGTCGCGCTGGTCGGGGACTCCGGCACGGGAAAGACGTTGCTCGCCGAGGCGCTGCTGCTCGAAGCTGGCGCCATCCGTCAGAAGGGGGTCATCGATTCGGACGCGCTCGCGAAGAAGCTCGGCCACTCGATCGACGTGACGCTTTGCCACGCCCAGACCGACGGGACGCTGATCCAAGTCGCCGACACGCCCGGCTACGCCGACTTCGTGGGCCGCACGCTCGCCGCTCTCGAGGCGGTCGAGACCGCGGTGGTCGTCGTGAGCGCCGTGACCGGCGTCGGGCCGATGGCGCGGCGGATGATGGACTTCGCCGCGACGCGTGGGCTGTGCCGCGCGGTCGTCGTCAACTGCATCGACCGGCCCGAGGCTCGGCTGGGGAACGTGCTCGCCGAGCTCCGCGAGGCGTTCGGCAAGGAGTGCCTGCCACTGAACCTCCCCGCCGAGCAAGGCAAGCGCGTCGTCGATTGCTTCTTCTCGCCGGCCACGGATCGGTCGCTGGGCGCGGCGACGCTGTCGTCGGTCGCGGCGGCCCACAAGGAGATCATCGAGCAAGTGGTCGAGGTCGACGAGGCGCTGATGGCCACGTACCTCGAGCAGGGCGAAGAGCTCTCGCTCGATCAGCTGCACGGCCCCTTCGAGAAGGCGCTTCGCGAAGGCCACCTCATCCCCGTCTGCTTCACCTCCGCCGAGACCGGCGCGGGCGTGCGCGAGTTGCTCCAGGCGTTCGCGCGTCTGATGCCCAACCCCGGCGAAGGCAACCCGCCGCCGTTCATGAAGGGCGAAGGCTCGGCCGCCGTGCGCGTGGAGATCAGCCCGGATCCGGACAAGCACGTCCTCGCTCACGTCTTCAAGATCGTCACC
This sequence comes from Polyangiaceae bacterium, assembly GCA_035470765.1. GTDB lineage: Bacteria > Myxococcota_A > Polyangia > Polyangiales > Polyangiaceae > DASXHD01. Next base: position 1,560 of record DATIQP010000982.1, read on the forward strand.
GATCCGTTCGTGGGGAAGCTCGGGTACCTGCGTGTCCACCAGGGCACGCTCAAGAGCGGCGCGCAGCTCTACGTCGGCGACGCGAAGAAGCCGATCAAGATCAGCCGCCTGTACCGTATGCAGGGCAAGGAGCGAGTCGAGATCGACGCGGCCGTCCCGGGCGACATCGTCGCCGTGCCGAAGATCGAGGAGCTGTACTTCGACGCGGTCGTTCACGACTCGCACGACGAGGACCACCACCACCTGAAGTCGGTGGACCTGCCGCCGGCGATGGCGGGGGTCGTCATCGAGCCGCTCAAGAGCGCCGACGAGCAGAAGCTCTCGGACGCGCTGCACCGCATCGTCAGCGAGGACCCGAGCGTGCGCGTGGAGCACACGGGCCACGAGACGGTCCTGTACGGGCTCGGCGAGCTGCACCTGCGCGTGCTGTTCGAGCGGATGAGCGAGCGCGCGGGGATCGAGATCCGGACCAGGCCACCGAGCATCCCCTACCGCGAGACCATCAACGCCCGCGCCGAGGGCCACCACCGCCACAAGAAGCAGACGGGCGGGGCCGGGCAGTTCGGCGAGGTCTTCCTGCGCGTCGAGCCGCTCGAGCGCGGCGCGGGCTTCGAGTTCGTCGACGAGGTCGTGGGCGGCGCCATCCCGCGGCAGTTCATCCCGGCCGTGGAGAAGGGCGTGCGCCGAGCCACCGCGGAGGGAGCCGTCGCTGGCTTTCCGATCTGCGACGTGCGGGTGATCGTCTACGACGGCAAGGCGCACTCGGTCGACTCCAAGGAGGTCGCGTTCGTCGCCGCGGGTCGGAAGGCGATGCGCGACGCGATGGGCAAGGCCTCGCCGATCCTCCTCGAGCCGGTGGTCCGCCTCGACACCACCGTCCCCAAGACCGCGATCGGCGGCGTCACCGGCGAGCTGTCGACGCGTCGCGGCCGCATCACCGGCAACCAGCAGCTCGGCAACGGCGACGCGGTCGTCTCGGCGCTCGTGCCGCTCTCCGAGCTCGGCGACTACGCGTCGCGGCTGAAGTCGCTGACCGGCGGCGAAGGCAGCTACACGATGGCGCTCGAGAGCTACGAGGCCGTCCCGCCGCGAAAGCAGCAGGAGCTGGTGTCCGCGTTCAAGCCCACGGCCGACGACGAGGACTAGCCGCTCAGTACACGTTCTCGGACAGCTCGCGCGCGCCGACGACGCGCATCGGGTGCGCGCCGATGTCGGACACGTCGAACGTGCCTTTGACGACGGCCGGTAGGTCTTCGGCCTTCTCGCCGCTGCCGAGCTTCGTCACGCCGTCGACCACGGGCGACGTGACCGTCACGGGATGGCTGCTCCCGCTCGGCATCTGGATCCGCGAGGACACCTCGACGCGGATGTGGGCGCCCTTCGCGCCCGGCGGGAGGTGCATCCGTTTCTGCACGAGCGCGGCACGCGACTGCGCGGCGATCTCCTCCCACTGGCGCCGGTCGCTCGGAGGGGCCTCCTCGACGCCGACGCCGATGACCATGCCGAGCGCGTCGACCTCGATCGCGAAGACCGCGCGCCCGAAGTTCGGGGTGAGGCCGTGGCGCGCGGTGTCCTGCAAGGCGACGACGGCCGGGCCGCCAAAGCCGCCGTTGGCGAGATCGTGCGCTCGGATCGGCCCGACGATGGATTCCCGCGTGAGCTCGCTCAGGCGCTGCGCCTCCGTCTCGGGAGGCCCCGCGTCCCCTTCCCGCGCGGCGCTCACGCGATACGAGCCGGGCCCGTCGAGCCCGATGCCCGCACGGTCGGGGACGAACAGCGTGGGCAACGGTGCGCTCGACGCGGAGGTCGCGGGCTCCGCTCCCGTCGCCGAGCCCGGCCCCGTCGCCGTCGTCGTCTCCGCCACCGATGCCGTCTCCGTCCCCGTTGCCGAGGCCGTCCCTGTCCCCGTCTCCGTCCTCCGGATCGCCGACGTCGTCTCCGTCACCGAAGCCGAACGCGCACCTTGGTGGTCCGAAGGCGTCTCGATCCACAGGAGCTGCGCGTCGTCGACCTTGGGGGCGAGCCGCGGACGCTCGCGAGGCAGGAGCGCGAACAGGCCGAGGTGCAACAACGTCGCCGCGAAGAAGAACGCAGATCTCCGCAGGCTGGACCGCACGGGCGTTCGACACGCACGCCGGCTCGAGTATTCCCGTCCTCGCGTCAAAGGGGCCCCATGGACTACCTTGATGCAGGGGTTCACGGGCGAAAAAACGCTCGACGCGCGTCCGCCTGAGCTGCGCCCCGCCCCGGCGCGTCGCCACGCGCGCGTGCTACGGTTCGTCGTCTTGCGCGCACGCTGGCTCGCCGCTGCTCTCCTCGCCTGCGCTCTGTGCGTGCTCGTGACGCGCTCGGTCGCGCGGCGCTTGGTCTTCCGGACCGACCGCGCACGCACCTCGACGGTGCCGGACGATCTCGCGGAGCGCACGTTCGCGGCTGCCGATGGAGTGCCGGTGCACGCCCTCTACGCCGCGGGGCCGCCGGGCGCGCACGTCGTCGTGCACTTCCACAACAACTCGGACTCCATGAGCGCGGACGTGCCGCTCGCGCGAGGGCTGCTCCGGCGGGGGCTCGGCGTGCTGCTCGTCGAGTACCGCGGCTACGGCGTCTCGCGCGACGAGCCTGCGCCCGACGAGGACGGCGTCTACGCGGACGCCACCGCGGCGCTCGACTGGCTCGAGTCGCTCGGGGTCGGCAAGGAGCGCGTCGCGCTCTGGGGGACGTCCCTCGGCACCGGCGTCGCCGCCGAAATGGCGCGCCGCGGGCGCTGCGCGGCGCTGGTCCTCGTCGCGCCGTACACGTCGATCCCGGATCTGATCGTGGATCGCGTGCCGATGGTGCCGGCCGGTTTGTTCGTGCCGGATCGGTTCGACACCCTCGCGAAGGCCGCCGCCATTCGCGTCCCCACGCTCGTCGTGCACGGCGACGCCGACGAGGTCGTCCCGTTTTCGATGGGCCAACGTGTCGCCCGCTCGGTCGCGAAGGCGCGGCTCTTGCGTGTACCCGGAGGGCACCACGGCGATCTCTTCGCCCGCGACGGCGACGAAATCCTCGACGAAATCGCGTGGTACGCGCGCAGCGGGACGGACGGGCGGCTGGGCCGCGCCTGGTAGACGTCTTGCACCTCGTGAGCGGCGTGTTCGCTGCCCTAGGCGCCGCCATGGATGCGCTGCACGCCCTGCTCATGTTGCTCTGGGTGGTCGGAATGCCCCTGCTCTTCTGGCATCGGTGGCCGCGCCTCAGTTACTTCTACAGCGGCTTCGCCGTGCTCTTCGTCATCGTGAACGTGATCTCGCAGTGGGTGCTCGGCGAGTGCTTCCTCACCACGCTGTCGCGGTTCTTCTGGAC
>DATIQP010000983.1:0-4669 GCA_035470765.1 Polyangiaceae bacterium
CGGTCGAGACGTCGTAGTCGTCTCCGTCGTCGTCGACGTCGTCGTCGCCGTCGTCGAGGCTGGCTGCGTGGTGTCCGTGCACGTGCGCTTGGGTACGAAGCTCATCGTGCGAGCACGCAGCGTGGTGCCGCTGCGTGTGCACCTCGTGGAGCGCGCGCGCTCCCAGGCTCGCGGTCGGCACCACATCTTCCCGCTCCATGGACAGCAGCATGGACGCCGTGGCGAGCACGGCGAACAGCGCGGCGAGAAGGGGCGAGACGAGTGAACGCACCTCCTCTAGAGGTGCGCGGCCGAGGCCGGGCTGTCAAGCTCCGTCGGGGCTTCCCACGGTAATGGTCGACCCGTCGCAGGGGACGTTGAACGGCCTCGCCTTGCCCTCGCCGACGACGATGGAGTGGCGCCCGCAGGTCGTCTTGAGCGGCCCAGGGCCGATGCCGGCGAGGTGGCCATCGATGAAGACGGCCTTGCCGGAGCCCGCGGCGAAGGTGCGGATCGTCCCCGAACCGGTCGTCGCCGAGGTGGCCTTGCGCGCATGAGTCTCGGGGGCGGAATCAAGCCCGAGACCGAGACCGCCGATCGGGCCGGAGTCGGTGTGCACGGTGCGAGGCTCATCCACCTTGTGCGCGACCGGAGGCGGCGTCGTCGCGGTTGCGACGTGGAGCTGCTGCGGCTGCGTCGTCGCTTGCGGCGCAGCGTTGGTGTCGGCGGCGCTGGGGCTCGTCGTCTTCGCCGCCTCGTTGGCCTGCTGGGTCGTCGCGGGGGCGGTGGCCGCAGCGTTCGTCTCCTCGGCGGCGACCTCGGACGCGAGCTCGGTCGCTTGATGCGCGCGATAGACGAAGTAGCCCACGCCGGCGCCGACCACGCTCAGGCCGAAGAGCCCGGTGAGGCCCGCCACGAGGACCCAGGTCATCGTGTTGCTCTTCTTCTTGACCGCGGGGGCCGGCACGCTCGGCGCCATGGCGACGGGCGGGTACGAGAGCGGTTGATACTGCGTCGGCGCCACCGCCGCGGGAGCGGGCGAAAGGGCCGGGACGTCGCTCGATTTCATCGTGGCCGCGATGGCGGCCGGCTCGATGACGCTGGCGGCGATCGCCGGGGGCGGAGCGGACGGCGTGGAGGTCGGCTTCGGCATGATGCGCGTGCCGCCGACGTTCCAGAGCTCCATGTCCTCGTCGCTCAGATCGGCCAGCTCCTCGGGCTCGATCGGCGCGGGCTTCGCCACGGTGACCGCCGGCTCCTGACGCACCGGAGGGGGCGGAAGGATGGGCCTGCTCAGGGCGAGCAGCGGATCGACGCCCTTGGCGGCGGGCGGAGGCGGCGGAGGGGGCGGGCGAAAGAGGTTGGCGTTGCTCATGCGGGCGGCCTTTCTTACGTGCCCGCGGCGCCGTTCTTCCCACGAAAGCGTCGCGAGCGGCCGCCCATACCACAGTTTTGGCGCGGCCAGGACGTGCCGGTCGCGCCGGAGACTAGAACGACGGCTTTCTCCGCGTGAAAACCCGCCGGATCGCAGCGCCAACGCGGCCCACGAGGCGCCGGAGGCGCCCCGGCTGAGGCAGCCGGACGTGGACCCGGAGCCGGGCCGGCTCGAGGGGTCCGAGCAAGAAGCCCTCCACGTCCCGCGAGAATCGCTCCGCCCTCTCGAGGTGCGGGAAGTGCCCGACGCCGCCGTAACGCGTGAGGGCGACGCCTTCGAGCAGCCCGTACGCGCGCAGCCCCTGGCGCACCGGCAGGATGGGATCGCGCTCACCCCACACGAGCGCGAGCGGCGGCAGCTTCACCTCGCCGATGCGGTCCCACGTCTGCAGGCGCTGGCCGAGCAGGTCGATGCACCCGCTCACCGTCCGGTAAAACGCCCTGCCGGTGCCAGGAGCCTGGTTCAACCAGGCCGCGCGAGCGATCTCGTCGGCGGAGCCCTGACCTGCCAGGCGCATCATCACGTGGGTTCCGACCCCCATGAGCGGCTGGGCGAACCACCGGCCGAGCAGCGGGAACGAAGCGAGGCGCAGCCCCAGGCTCACCTCCGGTCCAAGCCCGCCGGCGGCGACCAGCACGAGGCGCTCCACGCGCGCTCGCTGCTCGAGCAGCATCCACTGCGCCACGCCCCCGCCGAAGGAGTGCCCGAGCACGTGAGCACGGCCGATCTCCGCGGCGTCGAGCCAGCCGAGCATCGTGCTGGCGTACCAGTCGAGCGTGTAGGGGGCGTCGGGCCGCGAGGACAGGCCATGCCCGGGCAGATCGGGCATCAGGACGCGGAATCGGCTCGCGAGCGCCGGGGCGGCGGTGCGCCAGGTCCGGTGGGAATCCCCCAGGCCGTGGAGCAGCACGAGCGGGGGGCCGCTCCCGAGCTCCGTCCACGCCACGTTCGTTCCGGCGATCTGGGTCACGCGCGGAGGTCCGAGCATTTCCATGGGTTCTCCCTGGTGATACATGCGTGATACATCGTGATACACGCATGCGCAAGGCCGGGCCCACGATTTCGGGGGAACGAACCGGGCGGGCGCTACGAGACCGCGAGCAGCTCGACCTCGAAGACGAGGGTCGAGTTGGGCGGGATGACCGGCGGGAAGCCGCGGGCGCCGTAGCCGAGCTCCGGCGGGATCGTCAGCTTGCGCATCTGGCCGATCTTCATCCCGGCGACGCCCTGATCCCAGCCGGCGATGACCTCGCCCGCGCCGAGGCGGAACGTGAAGCCCTGGCCGCGGTCGCGCGACGAGTCGAACTTCTGCCCGTTGGTCAGCGTGCCCACGTAGTGAACGGTGACGGTGTTGCCCGCCCTCGCTTCGGCGCCGTTGCCGGGCCGAAGCTCTTCGATTTGCAAGCCCATGCGGCGCATCTTCGACGTCGAATGCTCCCGGCGTCAACTAGAGTCGTGCCCATGATCGAGCCCTCACCCGCTCCGGGGCACACGCCCCGATTGTCGCCCGGCCAGCGCGTCGTCGTCTCGGAGTTCGCGGAGAGCCCGCCCGAGGCCATCGACGCGCACATGAGGCTCGAGCCCCAGCCCGCCCCGGATCCGAAGACGCTCTCGGACGACGACGTGATCGTGTCGATCAAGAGCGCGTCGGTCGGCTGGGTGGATCTGCTCATGACGAGCGGGCAGTACCAGCACATGCCGAAGCCGCCGTACTGCCCCGGCCTCGAGTATGCAGGCGTGATCGCGTGGGCCGGCGCGCGCGTCGATCCGGCGCGCGTGAAGGTCGGCGACGAGGTGCTCGTCGACGGGTTCCTCGCCGGGCCTCGCTCGCTCGGCGGCTACCAGGCGTGGGGCGGCTTCGCGTCGTGGGCGGTCGCGCCGGGCGAGGCCGTGAGGCGCGTTCCCGGCGGGATGTCGCTCGACCAGGCGTGCAACCTCCTCGGCAACTACGAGACGGCGTTTCACTGCCTCGTCACGCGCGGCAAGCTCCAGCCGGGTGAGACGGTCCTCATCCACGGCGCCTCGGGCTCGACCGGCCTCGCCGCGGTCCACCTCGCCAAGCTCCTCGGCGCGAAGGTGATCGCGACGGGCCGCAACGACGCCAAGCTCGCCGTCGTGAAAGAGCAAGGCGCCGACCACGTGATCCAGTGCAAGAGCTCGGATCCGTCGACCGGCGTGCGCCCGTTCCGCGACGAGGTGAAGGCGCTGACCGGCGGGCAAGGCGTCGACGTCGTCTACGACGGCGTCGGCGGCGACATCTCGCTCGAGAGCCTGCGCTGCGTGAAGTTCGGAGCGCGCTTTCTGATCGTCGGCTGGGCCTCGACGCCGTTCGTGGCCAAGGGCAAGGGCCAGCGCGGCGCGCCCAACGCCAACCAGCTGCCGACGAACCTGATCATGATGAAGGGGCTCGACGTGCTCGGCTGTCCGACCGTGATCTCGACGGTGATGAACCCGCAGAGCCGCGCGCCTCGGCTCGCGCAGGTGTGGAAGTGGGCCGAGGAGGGGAAGATCAGGCCCCACGTGTCGCACGTCTACCCGCTCGACGCGTTCAAGGAGGCGATGCGCGCGAAGTGGAACGGGGACGTCGTCGGCGGGTGCGTGCTGCACCCCTGATTCGGCTCACCACTCGTCCTTGTGCTTGTGCCCACGGCCGTGGCCGGGCGGCGGGCCGTGATGCGGCGGCGGCGGCGGCTCGTCGGCGCTGTCGTCCGGGTTGGCCCCCCACGGGCTCGTCGCCGTGTCCGTGGCCGTGGCCGCGGCCGTCGCCCGGGGCTGGGGCGTCTGCCCGGGCGTGGCGGTGTCCTTGCCGTGAAAGAGCGCGAAGCCCGCGACCCCCAAGCCCAGACCCGCCAAGAGCAGGAACAGAAGACCTGCGCCGATGAGGATCCAGAGGAGCGGGATGCCGGCAATCTCGGAGCGCTTTCTTTGCTCCTGCTGGGGCAGCGAGACGGGACCCGACTGCGCCGCCGCGACGCCGGACGGCAGCGACGCGGGGATCGGAACGGGAACCGAGACCGGCACCGGGACCGAGACCGCGTCCGCGCTCAAGCGCGTGGGGTGCGCCACCGCGGGCAGCGGTGAGGCGTCGGACGCGCGGGTCGCCTTGCGGCTCAACGGCCCGGCCTCCGCGAGCAGCGCGCTGCCGGGCGCGGCGGCCATCGTCGGCAGCGCGCCGAGCTGCTGCTGCTGCGGCGTGCGCGTGGGGACGGCGGATTGGGGCGGGAGCGGCTCCACCAGCGGCGCGTGCTTCTCCCC
>DATIQP010000984.1:0-17513 GCA_035470765.1 Polyangiaceae bacterium
GCCGGAGCGGTCCCGCGCCGCGAGCAGACGGGCTCGCCGCGCGTCGTACAAGAGCAGCGCGAACATCCCGTCGAGACGCGCGACGACCTCCTCACCCCAGCGTTCGTAGCCGTGGACGATCACCTCGCTGTCGCTCTGCGAGCGAAAGCGGTGCCCCGCACCCTCGAGCTCCCGCCGGAGCTCGGCGAAGTTGTAGATCTCGCCGTTGACGACCAGCGCGACGGAGCCATCCTCGTTCGTCATCGGCTGGTTGGCCTCTGCGCTGAGGTCGATGATCGACAGCCGGCGGTGGCCGAGTGCGCACGGCCCACGCTCCCAGTGCCCGGCGGCGTCCGGACCGCGGTGGCGCAGCGCGTCCATGATGCGCAGGACCGCCCCCGCGTCAGGCGCGGCTCGCTCGTCTCGCGCGAGGTACCCGGCGACGCCGCACATCGTCAGCCGGCTCGCGTCCTCGCGGTCACGCGGACGGCGCCCCCGCGCGCCTTCCTCGGCCCCGGCGTGCGGTGCGCGAGCGCCGCGCGGTAGACCGCGGTCGTCCGCTCGACCATCCGGGCGACGTCGAAGCGACGCGTCGCGTGCGCGCGGCCGGCCTGGCCCATCGCCGCCCTCGCGTCGGCGCCCTGCGCGAGAAAGCGCTCGATGGCGCGAGCGATCCCGTCGGCGTCGATGCTGTCGCACACCAGCACCTCGACGCCGTCGGTGACGAGCTCGTCCGCGTTCGCGGCGCGCGACACGATCGCGGGCGTCGCGCAGGCGAAGCTCTCCAGGACCGCGTTGGGCAGGCCCTCGTACTCCGAGGGAAGCAGCACCGCGTCCGCCGCGCCGACGAGCTGCTCGATGGGTTTGACGACGCCCAGGAACTCGACGTGCTCGTCGAGCCCCATGGCGGTCGCGTAGGCGCGCAGCGCCTCGGCGTACACCGGGGGCGAGCCGCGACCGGCGAAGAGCACCCTGAGCTCGCGGGGGAGCGCGTCACGCCGCTTCAAGCGCGACAGGGCGCGCAGCACGCTGCGCTGGTTCTTCTGGGCGCAGATCCGCCCGGGCACGACGAGCGCGCAGCGGCCCTGCATGCCCCACATCCTGCGCTCGCGCTCGCGCGCCTCGGGCGCGAGCGGGGCGAAGCGCTCGAGGTCGACGCCGTTCTCGATCACGTCGAGGCGCTCGGGGGCGATGCCCGCTCGCCGCGCGAGCTCGTCGCGAATTCCCACCGAGTTGACGATGATGGCATCCGCCATGCCGTGCGTGAGGCGTTCGCCGAGTACGTGCTTGCTCGGCAGCTGGGTACACCGCACCGAGCTGACGACCGCGCGCACGTGCGCGAGGCGCGCCGCGACGCGCCCGAAGACGTTCTCCCAGCCCATGTAAGTGTGGACGATCTCGGTGCCGAGATCGTCGAAGATGCCGGCTAGCTTGCGCACCGAGACGATGGAGGGAAACATCGGCGCGTCGAGGCAGCGAACCCGATCGACGGGAAGCCGGTATCCGAGCTGGTCGCGATCGATGCACACGACCAGGCTCGTCGCGAACTCGGCGGGGTCCAGCCGGCACATCAGCTCGGCCAGCTGCCGCTCCGCGCCGCCTTGCTCCAGCGAGTTGATGAAAAACGTCAGCCGAGTGCGCGCCACGTGCCTGCCATGGCGGCGAGAGCCCCGCCGCGCAGCCGTGGTACCACCGCGGCACGGGGCCCGCAATCTCACCGAGCGAAGCGCGCCCGCAGGCGCTCGAATGCGCCCCGCGCGAGCGCCCGCTCGTCCTCGCGGAGGGCCACCGCCCAGACCGCGACCGCGTAGACGATCGCGCTCGCGCCCACGCCCGCGAAGAAGCGCGGAGCGAGGGCCGCGGGCACGGCGGCGTAGACCGCGCGCCCGACGCCGAGGGCGAGGGCTGCGCAGCCGAGCACGCCCAGGAGGCGAGCGGAGACGCCCTGCACGCCGACGACCCGCCACGCCAGCAGCATCTGCACGATCTGCGCGCCGCCGACGCCCACGGCGAAGGCGAGCGCGGCGCCGAGCGCTCCGTAGCGCGGGACCAGCAAGAGGCACAGCGCGACCTCGAACGCCAGCGCGCCTGCGGCGACGTACGTGGTGTAGCGACCGTTGCCGCTCAGGGGCAGGGCGAACGAGGCCAGCGCGAGCGCGTTCATGGTGTGGCCCACGGCGAGCACCGCGAGCGCGAGCTCCGCTCCCCGGAAGCCCTTGCCGAAGACCGCGAGCAGCGGCTCTCCGAACCCGGCGAAGAGCACGAGCAGCGGGAAAGCCGCGAGGGCGAGCCAGAGCGTCTGGCGCCGGACGGCGGCGCTCAGGCCTGCGGCATCGCCTCGCGCGAGCGCCGGCGCGACGCCAGCGGTCGTCACCGGATCGAACGCGGAGCGTATCTGCGAGATGCTCGCGGCGTAGAGGGCGCACGCGGCGTAGGCCCCGAGCTCCGCCTCCGCCCGGTAGTGTCCGAGCACGAACACGTCGACGCGCGCGAGGATGGCCCAGAGCAGGTTCGCGAAGACGAGCGGGAACGCGACCCGCAGCGTCTCGCCGTCCAGCCGGCCGCGCACCGCCATGCGGAGCGTCTCGCCGAGGGGCAGCTCGCGACCGTAGGCGACCGCCGAGACCAACGCGGTGGCCGCCATGCCGGCCACCACCGCGGCCGCGGCGCCCCCTGCCCCGCTCCCGGCCCGCAGCACCGCTCCCGTGGAGGCGAGCAGCACGAGCGGCTGCACGACGCTGCGAGCCCAGAACGCCCAGCGCATGACCGCGAGGGCCTGGGTCGCGACGAGGAAGATGGTGGAGACATGGTAGAAGAGCGGCACCAGCGCCAGCCACCGCAGCGGCGCGATCAGGCCGGGTTTTCCCTGCAGCGCCGCGATCGCGGGCGCGCCCAGCCAGATCGCGACGAACACCGCGAGCCCCGAGAGCACGACGACTCGCAGCGCCGTGCCGACCGCGCGCGGCGAGCCCTCGCCACGCAGGCTGACCTGACGGATCACGGCCTGGTCGAGTCCGAAGAGCGTCACGACGGAGAGCACGTCGACGACCGAGCTCGACCAGGTGTACAGGCCGTAGCCGCCCGCACCGAGGAAGCGAGCCAGCTGCACGTGGAACGCAGGGAGCGCGGCCTGCGCTATGAGCCCGGCCACGTTGACGAGCACGCCCCGCGCGTCGCGGGCAGCGCTGGCGGGCTGGCTCGTGCTCATGGCGTCGACAGGACGCGCTCGTAGACGGCGCAGGTGTCGGCGACCATGCGCTGGACCGCGAAACGACGAGCGAACGCTTCGCGCAAGGCGAGCGCGGTCGCGCGTATCGCCTCGGCACCGCGGGCGAAGGCCAGCATGCCCGACGCGATCGCGGCGCTCGAAGTGTCGGCCAGGACCACGCCCGTCCGCAGGTGAGAAACGAGCCCGTCCGCGTTGGCGGCGCTGGAGACGATGCACGGCGTGCCGCACGCGAGCGCCTCGATCACCGCGTTCGGCAGCCCCTCGTAGGAGCTCGGCAGGAGTACGGCGTCCGCCGCCCCGACCAGGCTCTCGACGTCGATCAGGGGATCGATTCGGGAGACGACGTGGGCCACGCCGGCTGCCCTCGCCGCGGCGGCCACCCACCACGCGTAGCGCGTGTGCGGCTCCGGGCGCCCCGCGAAGATCACGCGTGCGCTTCGCGGCCACGCGCCGCGCCTCACCATGCTCGCGACGGCGCGCACCACGGCCAGCTGGTTCTTCTGCCGCGCCACGCGCGCCGGGACCACGAACGTAGGCCCCGTCATCCCGAACCGCCTGCGTTCGCGAGCCCGCTCGTCCGCGCCGAGCGGCCGGAACCGCCCAACGTCGACACCGTTGTGCACGACGTGGACGCGCGCGGCGCCGGCCCTGGCGCGGAGCAGCTCGTCGGCGATGCCGGCCGAGTTGACGATCACCGCCGCGCCGAGCCGCGCCGTGAGCCGCTCCCGGCGCAGAGTGCGATCGGGCAGGCGCGTCGATCGAAGCGAGCCGATGACCTTCCCGCGGCCTGCGATGCGAACGGCGAGCCGAGCGTACGAGTTCTGCGGATCGTGGAAAGCGTGGACGAGGTCCGGTGCGAGCGCGTGCACGAGGCGAGCGAGACGAACCAGCGTCCGCGGCTCGGGACCACGCGGCGCCCCGAGCTCGGTGCGCGACGCCACGGGCAACCGGTAGCCGAGCTGGTCGGCGGAGTGACAGACCGCGAGGTGTGGCTCGTAGCGATCGGCCGGCAGGTTCGCGATCAGCTCGGCGACCTGGCGTTCGGTCCCTCCCTGTTCGAACGAGCCCACGAAGTACAGGACGCGGACGCGCGACGGCACGACGAAGGCGCTAGCACCTCGGACCGCGCCGCTCAACTCAGTATGCGGACAGCAGGGCGTGCGGGGCCGGGCGGACGTCGCCCGCGCGGAGCCGGCGTGCGGAGCGAGCGAGCGGGTGGCCCGGACCGAGCTGCACCAGCCACAGCCCCAGGATCGAGAGCGACTGCGCGTCCAGGGCTCGAAATCGCCCGGCCAGCCGCAGGCGAGCCGCCTCGGCCTCGGCCGGCTCGATGACGTGCGTGGAGGCCGCGTAGAGCGTGACGAGCCCCGCGTCCTCCGCGAGCGACAGGTACCTCGGGAGCCGCTCGCGGTTCGGGACGTCGAGGTGCGAGCTCATGAGGCGGTAGACCGGCTCGGGGAACGACAAGAAGTCGAGCTCGTGGTCGTAACGGTTGCCGTGGCAGCGCAGATCGACCTTGTGGATCAGCACCGCATCCTCCGTGGTGACGGCGGCGAGCGTCCGGAAGAGAGCGCCGAGATCTCGCACGTGCTCGAGCACCGCGCGCGACAGGACCAGCTCGAAGCGACAGCCGCCGGCCCGGAGCGACGGCTCGGATGTGTGGCTCTCGCAGGTTTCGAGGAGCTCGTTCGCTCGACGGAGCGTCGCCTCCTCACCCCTGCGGGCGAGCAGCGGACGGTAGACGCTCTCGAGGTACGACGCGCGCCGCGCTTGTGCGTCGAACGGGTCGAACGCCTCGCACGCGACGGCGCCCGAGACACGTGCGAGCAAGGCCAGCGCGCGCGTGTTGCCCGGCCCGAGCTCGAGGACGCGCCTGCCTCGGTAGAGCTGATCGCGCGGGGCGACGCCGACGTGAGCCGCCATGACGTCGTAGTCGTCGGCCACGGCCTCGAAGTACGACGCCGCGGCGTCCCCCTCGCGGCCAGCCCCGCGGCCCGTCACGTGGGTCAGCCGCCTCGACGCGGCAGCGAGCTGCGGCGACGCCCACGCGAGCGCGTTGTCCGCAGCGTGCGACGCGAACGAGCGCGCCATCCAGAACGCTCTACCGAGCGGCATCGCCGCGAACGTACACGAGCCACGGCATGGCGTGCCACTCGCGCCGCGGCGGGTCATAATCGACGCATGCGAACCTCTTGGCTTCTCCTGGTGAGTGCGATTGGTGCGGGCTGCGGCGGCGCGGTGGACACCAGCTTGCTCGACGGCGGCTCGAACGACGGCGCAGTGGGTGGAAGCGACGGAGCGGCGGGCGGCGACGCCGCCGACAAGTGCGCGCAGCTCATCGCGCAGGCCGATCAGGCCCTCCAGGCCGCGAGCCAGTGCTGCCCGACGTGCAACGTCATGCAGTGCAGCCAGCAGATCGACGGTTTGTGCTGCAAGGTCTCGGTGACGAATCCCGACTCGCAGGCCGTGAAGCAGTACATCGCCGCGGTGGACGCGGTGCGTGCCGCGAAGTGTCAGGTCGGCTGCCCGGCGGTCGTGTGCCCCGTCGCTGCCTCCAACGTGTGCCAGCAGGACGGAACCTGCGCGCAGTTCTGAGAGGAGCGCGAGCCTACTTCGCGAACTGCGGGTGCACCGGGCGCTCGAGCACCTTACCGGGCCGCAGGTGGCCGATGAGGTACACGCCGCCGTTCATCGTCGCCCAGGGCCTGGCGTGCTGCAGCGTCGTGAGCCACTGCATGACCTTCGGACCTTGCGCCGCGGGCCGCAGACCGCTCACCACGGCGTGATCGCGGGCGCTCTGGAACGCGCGGCTCATGCACTCCATCACGACGTACGGGTGCGCTCGCTCGCGTGCGGCGCGGCTCGCCCCGCGCGACAGACGCGCGCGAACCGCCGGGTCTCCGAGCAGGCGGAGCACCTCGCGACCGAAGGTCGCGTCGGCTTCGTTCTCTCCCGCAGGCCCCTTGCCGGGCGGCAGGAGCACGCCGTTCTCGCCGTCGGTCATCTGCGAGCTCACGCCCATTCCGTCGGCGAAGGCGACGGTCGGCGTGCCGCACCAGAGCGCCTCGCCGAGCACGTTGCCGTAGGTCTCGCTCTGCGACGTGTGCACGAAGACGTCCGCGTACGCGTAGAAGGAGGGCATCTGCGTGAACGGCACCTCGCCGGGAAACGACACGCGGTGCATGACGCCGAGATCTCGCGCGACGCGCTTGTAGTAGTCCGTGTCGGGACCGACGCCGAGCATGGTCAGCGTCGCCTGCGGATTGGCCGGCAAGACGTGCTTGGCGAAGATGCGGATGGCGCGGTCCTGCGCCTTCTCGCGTGTGTGGCGCCCGGCGCAGAGCAGGCGCGGGCCGCGCGTCGGCAAGAAGGACGCGTAGGGATCGTCGCCGATGCCCACGTCGAAGATGTCCGGCTGGACGGCGCGCGGGATGACGTGGATCGGCGTGGTGACTCCGCGCTCGCGCCAGTACGTCCGCAAGCCCTCGCTGAGCACGACGAGGCCGTCGCCCTGGTTGTACAGCTCCGCGAACGTGCGCTCGTAGGGCCGCTTGAGGAGCAGCTCGAGGCCCGCGTGGACCGCCTCGATCTTCGAGACCTTCTCCGGCAGGAGCACGTCGTAGGCCGCCGCCAGGTGCGTGGTGTTCACCATGAGCAGCGGGATGCCCTTCATCTTCCTCAGCCAGATGCCGAAGTGATGAACGAGCGACGTCACCTGGGCGAAGATGATGTCGAAGTTCCAGCGGTCGGGGTCGAACACCCAACGCGCCAGTGGCATGGGTAGGTGTAGGCCCGGGTAGGTCTTGAGCGGGACGCTCGGAAGCTGGATCGTTCCCGGCGCGAGGTCGGCAGGGATGGCATCCGGATCATGGGCGCCGATGACGGTGACTTCATGGCCACAGCGGCGCAGCTCCTGGTAGAGCAAGCGCGTCTGGAAGACGGCACCGTTGGCGTATGGGATCCGGACGAAGTCGCTCAGAAAGGCGATGCGGAGAGGTCGGCCGAAGCCCTGCGACAACCCCGCGAAAGGATGGGGTTTTGCGAGGAACGGATCCGTGGAAGAGCTACTGCCGCGAGGAAAGCGAAGTGGGATGACGGTCTTGGGAGAAGCGCTCATTGAGGATGCCAAGGATGAAAGTCGTCGACGTGACAGAGTTCTACTCGGAGCGAGGAGGTGGCGTTCGGAGCTATCTGGAGAGCAAGCAACACATTCTATGCCAACTGGGTCATGAGTCGCTACTCGTGGTCCCGGGCCCGGTCGAGCTGTCGCGCCCGGGACTGGTCCGCGTGGGCGGTCCACGCCTCCCTTACGACGCCACCTACCACTTGATGTGGCGCCCCGACAAGATCCGCGATCTTGCCGGGATAGAACGCCCCGATGTGCTGGAAATCCACTCGCCTTACGTCGCATCCGTCGGCGCGCTGATGGCGCGGCCCGGGAGCTTCGGCATCCGCACCTTCGTCTGGCACTCGGACTTCATCGACACCTACGAGCGAGTCCTCATTTCACCTCGATCGTGGGCGCGGCCGGTCGGTCCCGTATTGCGCGCCCCTCTCTGGAGCTGGGTGCGCCGCATCGCGGACGGGTGCGCCGCGACGTTCTGCGCGAGCCGGTGGCAGACCGAGAAGTTGGTCGGCCAGGGCGTCGCGCGCGTGGTCCACCTGCCCTTCGGTGTGGACCGGGAGGCGTTCTCGCCGGGCCCGGCCGACGAGGCCGAGCGAGCCCGCTGGCTGGGCGCCGGCCGAGGACCTCTGCTCGTCGCGGTAGGGCGACTGGCCGTGGAGAAGCGCTGGGAGGTCGTGATCGACGCCGCAGCGCGCTTGCCGTCCGGGGCGGAGCTCGTCGTGCTGGGCGACGGGCCCGAGCTCGGACGGCTGAAGGCGCGCGCGGGGAGAAACGTGCACTTTGCAGGTTTCTTGCGCGACCGCACGGAGCTCGCGCGCATCCTTCGTTCGGCGGATGCGCTCGTGCACGGCTGCCCACACGAGACGTTCGGTATCGCCGTCGCCGAGGCCATCGCCAGCGGCCTGCCCGTGGTGGTGCCCGACGAGGGCGGAGCCGCCGAGCAGGCGCCGCCCGGAGCGTCGGAGCGCTACGCGACGGGCGACGCCGAGGCCTGCGCGGCAGCCGTCGCGCGACTGCTCGCCCGGCGCGACGCGGCCCGTGCAGCCGCGGCCGACGCCGCGCGGTCGGTTCTCTCGACGCGCGAGCACTTCGAGACGTTGCTCGCCCACTACGAAGAGCTCCTCGCGCGCGCACGCGCGTGAGGCGCAAAGCGGTGCTACACAGCGGCCATGGCCCGGACCCACGTGTCCATCCACGACGTCTCGCCCGCTTTCGAGGCTGAGGTCCGCGACGCACTCGCCGCGTGCGCGGAGGTCGGCGCCAGGCCCGCGCTGCTGGTCGTCCCGGACTTCCACGGCGAGTGGTCGCTCGATCGCCACCCCGCCTTCGCCGAGCGACTGCGGGCGCTGCAGGCCGCCGGGCACGAGATCTACCTGCACGGCTACTATCATCTCGCCGGAGCGAAGCCGCTCGCGCGAGGGCCCGGCACGAGCGAGGGCCCCGCTTCTGGCGGCAGGCCCGGACGGCTCGCCCGCGCATTCGCCCAGCGCGTGGTCTCCGCCGGCGAGGCGGAGTTCTCGGACGTCTCGCGCACCGAAGCGCTCGCTCGCCTCGACGCGGGCGAGCGCACCCTCGCCGCCGCTGGCCTCCGGATCGACGGCTTCGTCGCGCCGGCGTGGTCGATGCCCTCCTGGCTCCTGCCGATGCTCGCCGCGCGCGACGTCCGCTACACGGAGGACCGCCTGCGCGTCTACGATCCGGCTCGCGGCTCGTCGCGCGTCAGCCTCGTGCTCAACTTCGCGAGCCGCACGCCCGCTCGCCTCTGGTCGAGCGTCGGCTTCGTACGCGCCGCCGGCCCCGCGCGCCGCGTCCTGCCGACGCGCATCGCCATCCACCCGGGAGACATGCGCAGCGCCACGCTGCGCCGCGAGGTCTCGCGCGTCCTTCTCCGCTCCCGCGGGCGCTTCGTCGCCGCGGGACGCGACCTCCTGAGCTGATCCGGACGCTCCAGATCACACGGCGCCGGAGCGCGCCCGGCAGTCCGCCGCGCGGGCGAGCAGCAGCTGGCGCTCGCGCTCGTTGTGCGTCATCGCGGCGGCGCGGTCGAGCTCGACGCGCGCTTGCTCCCACCGGCCGAGCTTGGCGAGCAAGTCTCCCCGGACGCTCGGGAGAAGGTGGTAGCCGGCCAGGGCACCGCCGGCGGCAAGACGGTCGACGATCGCCAGCCCGGCCTCGGGGCCGCTCGCCATCGAGACGGCCACCGCCAGGTTCAGCTCCACGATGGGCGACGGCGCAAGCCGCGCAAGCTCCTCGTAGAGCGCGACGATGCGCGGCCAGTCGGTGTCGGCGGCGGTCGCGGCGCGGGCATGGCACGCGGCGATCGCGGCCTGCAACGTGTAGGAGCCGCGGGAGCCGTCCGGCAGGAGGCTCTCGGCCCGCTCGAGCGCAGCGAGGCCGCGGTGGATGAGCAGCTGATCCCACAGCGCGCGGTTCTGCTCCAGCAGCAGCACGGGCTCGCCAGAGGGACCCGTCCGCGCCGCGAGCCGCGACGCCTGGATCTCCATGAGCGCCACGAGGCCGTGCGCCTCCGCCTCGCCCGGGACGAGCTCCGCCACGATGCGACCGAGGCGCAGCGCGTCCTCGCAGAGCGCGGGGCGCGCCCAGTCGCCGCCCGAGGTCGCCGTGTAGCCCTCGTTGAAGACGAGGTAGACGACCTCGAGGACGGACGCCAGCCGCGCGCCGAGCTCGGGGCCTTGCGGCACCTCGAACGGCACGCGCGCGGCGGACAGCACCCGCTTTGCGCGAACGATGCGCTGGGCCATCGTCGGCTCCGGCACCAGGAATGCGCGCGCGATCTCCTCGGTGGTCAAGCCTCCCAGCAGGCGGAGCGTCAGCGCGACGCGCGCCTCGGGCGAGAGGACCGGGTGGCAAGCGGCGAAGACGAGCCGGAGCAGGTCGTCGCCGATTTGGTCGTCGGTCGCGGCCTCGAGGTCCGTCGTCTCGTCCGGACGTTCGATTTCCCGCGCCAGCTGCTCGTGTTTTCGCTCCGCCAGCTTGCGGCGCCGGACGGCGTCGATGGCGCGGTTCTTCGCGGTGGCCATGAGCCAGGCTCCCGGGTTCTCCGGAATCCCAGCCTCCGGCCACCGCTCCAGCGCGATGACGAGCGCGTCCTGCGCGAGCTCCTCCGCGAGGCCGACGTCGCGCACGATGCGAAGGAGCCCCGCGACGAGTCGCGGCGACTCCATGCGGAAGACCGCGTCGATGGTGCGCTGCACGTCGGAGGCCGCCATGGCCTCCGATCAAAGCACCTCCCAGGTCAGCCCGCGACCTTCTGGATCTCCGGGGGGAAGTCCGACATCTCCTGGACCTGCCGCACCTCGATGGTGTCCCCATCGAGCATCGGCGCGCGCTTCGCCCACTCGATCGCCTCCTCGCGGGACCTCACCTGGATCATCCAGTAGCCGCCGATGGCCTCCTTCGCCTCCGCGAAAGGCCCGTCGGTGACCGTCGGCTTGCCACCCGAGAACGAGACGCGCGATGCCTTCGCTTGCGGGTGAAGCCCATCCAAGGCGAGGAGCACCCCGGCTTTTCGCATCGAGTCGTTGTACTTCGTCATCTTCTCCACGAGCTCCGCGCTCGGGAGGAAATCCGGCTCCGCCTTCGCATAACCCTTGGGAATCACTAGCATCATGAATCGCATGATCGTCTCCTTGGCTGCGGTTTCGATGATGCGACGAACGGGCCACCCGCGGATCGACACGGACCCCGACTTTTCTAGCCCGCCCGCTTGCGTCCGAGCACGAGGTGCAGCAGGGCCGGCAAGAACACCAGCGCCGCCGCGACGCACGCGATCTCCCCGGTCATCGCGAGGCGCCCGAACGACTGCAGCGCCCGCTGGTCGGAGACGAGCATCGAGCTGTAGCCGACAGTCGTCGTGTAGCTGCAGAGCGCTACGGCGCCCCCCGAGAGGCGCAGCGCCGACGAGACGTCACCGCCGAGCAGCCGCGTGCGGTCGAAGACATTGAACGGATATTCGCTCCCGATCCCGAAGGTGATCGGCAGCGCGATGAAGTTGAAGAAGTTCAGCCTGAGCCCTGAGAGCGACGCCTCGCCGAGCGTGAACGCGACGCCGACGACGAGCGAGGCGAGCACGGCGAGAGCGCCACGCCAGCTGCTCGTCGCGACGAGGACGACGAGGACGACCGCCAGGAACGACACCAGCGTGGCGAGCGGCCCGTCGCGCTGCATGCTGCGCACGATCTCGGCGAAGATCGTGGAGTGGCTGGCCGTCTGCACGACGGTCCCGTCGGCGAGGTGGACGTTGTCGGTCGTCTGCGCGATGCGCAAGAGCACGTGGCCGTCGGAGAACTGCGTGTCGTTCTTGAACTTCACGTAGAAGACGGTCCCGACCTGGCCGTTGCTCTCCTCGAACCGCCTGCGTAGCAGCGGTGGCAGGTCTTTCCCATCGACCGGAGCGAGGTCCGCGGGCGGCGTGAGCTCGTCGACGCGGCGCCGCTCGTCCGCGTCGAGCTTGCCCAGCACGGCCGGCGTGAGGCGGCCCCGGATGCGCGCCAGCACCTCGAGCTTCTTCTGCTGCTCCGCCACGGTCCCCGGGAGCAGGTCGGCGACGGTCACCACGTCGGCGACGAGCTGGCCCTTCGAGTCCTTCGCGTCGTTGGCGAGGATGGCTTGCTTCACCAGCGGAACCTGCTCGGGCGTGTCGGCGAGCATCATCGCCCCGGCGATGTTCATCTTGCCGCCGAAGACCTGATCGGCCTTGGTCGACCAGGCGCCGGCGCCGGAGCCCTGCGTGCGCGCCGAGCCGATCTTCGAGAAGTCGTACTCCCAGGGGTCCTGCAGGTACGCCGGCAGCTTGCGCGCGGTGAAGACGAGCGCCAGCAAGGTCGCGACGACCAGGAGCGCTGGCGCCTTCTGCGTCAGCTTCGCCAGCAGGCCCGTGATCGGGCCGCGCGCCTGCTTGGACGGGTCCGCGATGGGGCGATCGCGCATCCAGCTCGGCACTCGCTCCTGGATCCACTCGTCGATGACGAGCAACGCCGGCACGCACGGGATCATGGCCAGCCAGACGAGCAACATCCCGACGAAGCCGATGACGCCGAACTGGTTGAAGCCGCGGAAGCGCGTGACGACGAGCGACCCGTACGCGATCGACGCGACGAGGGCGCCGACGAGCTCGGCGCGGAAGGCGTTCAGCACGGCCTCCCGCCGCGCGACCTCGGGCTCCATCCCGCGCGCCCGGAACTCGCGATACCGGTGGAGCAACACGATGGGGTAGTTGATGCCGTTGCCCAGGATGATCGCGCCGAGGAAAGCGCCCGTGGTGTTGACGTAGCCGTAGTGCCACATCGCGAAGCTGTACGCTCCGCCGACGCCGATGCAGGCCGGGAGCGCGATGACGAGCGGCGCCCAGGGCGACCGGAAGAAGACGACCACGCCGAGGAAGATGAGCAGGAAGGCGCCGCCCGTCGCCCAGGCGGCGTCGCTCACGAGGGAGTCCTTCTCCTCGACGGCGTTCGCGATGTCGCCCGCGAAGCCGACCTGCATCCGTGGATCGATCGACTTGGGATCGATCCCGTCGACGAGGCCGCGAACCTTCGCGAGCAGCGAGTCGCTCGCCGCGTCGCCCAGGCCGCTCGTCCCCGCGACGATGCGGATCGCCATCATCTTGCCGTCGGGCGTGGCGAAGTAGCCGCTCGGGAAGTCCTCGAATTTCTGCGACCGCTCTTTCCAGCGCCGTTCGTACTCGTCGAGGCCGAAGTCCTTCTGCTTGGGGGCTGCGCCGCTCACGGCGGGCTTCGTCGCCCGCGTCGGTGCCGGAGCGTCGTCGTCCAGGCTCTCGACCAGCCCCGAGCGGACCGCGATCTCGTGGTCGAGCGTATCGTCGGCGTGCTGGAGATCCGCGAGGTCGGCGTAGAGCCACTTGTGTCGGTCGAAGAAGCTCCGCACGTCCTTGGTGCCGGCCTCCACGTAGCTGACGAGCTCCGGCGGGCAGGCGGCGAGGCACGCGCCGTCCTTGGCGCAGCGATCGACGCACGCCTTTCGCTGCCCGACCATCGCCTCGAGCTCGCCGTCGAGCCTGTCGATGAACTTCTCGTTGTTCGCGCGGTCGGGCGACTCGACGACGACGATGAGGCTGAAGCCGCCGCCGACGCGCCCGAGCTGGTGCTCGAAGGCACGGAAGCCGGGGCTGTCGCGCGGCAGCAGGTCCAGCAGGTCGGAGTTCAGGCGACGGTGCGTGTACGCGTAACCCCAGGAGCCGAACAGCACCGCGAGGGCGGCGAGCACGACGAGCACAGGGTGGCGCCCGCTGGCGTCGACGATCCGGGCGATGATGTCCCTCAAGCCGCGCCTCACGCGCGCTCCCCCGCCGCGCCGAACGCGGCGCTCGCGATCTCGTCGCGGATGCGCCTCGCGTGGGCGCGCGCGTCGAAGTCACGTTCGATGCGCGCGCGGGCGCGGTCGCCCTGCTCGCGACGGAGCTGCGGATCGATGGCGTAGCGCACCATGGCCTGCGCGAGGGCGACCTCGTCGCCCGGCGGCACCAGCGCGCCCTCGCCCTCCGAGAGCATTTCGGCCACGCCACCCACCTCGGACGCGATGACGGGGACGCCGAGCGCCATCGCCTCGATCACCGCGCGCGGGAGAGGGTCCTCGTAGACGCTCGGCACGATCTCGACGTCGAAGTCGCGCACGTACGGCCGCACGTCGGCGCAGAAGCCCAGAAACGTCACGTACGCGTCGAGCCCGAGGGAGCGCGCCAGCGCCTTGCACTCCTCGAGGTGGTTCGGAGCGATGTCCTCCGGCGTGTCGCCGACGATCACGAAGCGCGTGTGGGCCCGCACCGGCTCGCTCATCTCGTCGAGCGCGCGGCGCGCCGCGCGGAGCATGACGTCGAAGCCCTTGCGTGCGAGCACGCGCCCGTGGGCCCCGAGCACGACGTCCCGTTCTCCGAGGCCCAGCTCGCGACGCAGCACGCCGCGCGGAACGTCGGGCCCGAACTCGTCCAGGTCCACCGCGTTGTGGACGACGCGCACCTTGGCTCTGCAGTGGTCGAAGAGCTTCGCCGCCGCGCCGGAGACGCAGACGATCCGCCTCACGGCGTCGCTCGCGGCCAGGCGCCGATGGACCGGCTCGACCGCAGGCGGGACGTGGGTGTAGCGCACGTGCCAGAGCGCAGGCACGCCCGTCATGGCCGCCACGGTCGCGCCGGCGAAGTCGGCGCTCGTACCGTTGCAGTAGATCAGATCGAAGCCGCCGCCACGCACCCACCGTGACAGCGTTGTCAGGCTCCGGCCCGCCTTGAGCACGTTCGCGACGGCCCGAAGCCCCTTGAGCGGCGCGGGCGCGTCGAAATCTCGGCGCACCATCGCCCGGCGGAGGGGCTCGATGGGGTTCTCGACGAAATCGGGGAGGAACATCACGGTCTCGCTCACGTCCGCGAGCAAGTCCGACACCACCCCGGGGCGCGGCACCACCACGGCCCGGTAAACCTCGGACGGATCGAGGTGTTTCAGGATGGTGTAGAGGCTCCGCCCGGGCCCGCCGTTGCGTGCCGTGTCGTTCAAGAACAGCACGCGCAGCGGCCGGAGCGGTGCCAGCGTTCTCGGAGCGGATCGGGCTTGGACGTTCACCTGGCCGTGCTCCGGACAGAGCACATTGCCGGGGGCACGGGAAGATGGTACGGGCAGGCGATTTGCATTATTTTTCGTGCTCAGTCGGCGTGTGGGTCGGCTGCAGAGCTTGCGGTACCGCGTGACACGTCCTTCCCTACTTCGCACTTCCCTTCTTTTGCTCGCCGCGCAGGTCGTCTTCCGCGCCGGCGACGCCGCGCTCCCGCTCATGCTCGCCGCCTGGTTCGGCCGCAGCGCGGCGACCGACGTCTACTACTTCTCCTGGGCCGCGTTCGCCTTCGCGGGCTCGCTCGTCTTCGGCGTCTACCAGGACTCGGCCATCGTCCCCATCCTGACGGAGCTCCGCGTCCGCGACGCGCGCGCCCTGGCCGCACGCGTGCGCGGGTCGCTGCTCGCGCACACCCTGCTGCTCGGCGGCGTGCTCTCGGCGGTCATCGGCATCCTGGCGATCGCGTCGTTCGCGCTGCGCTACGACGGCCCCGAGCTCGCGCTGGCCGCGAAGATGGTGCCGATCTTCTGCCTGTACCTCGTCGCGCTCAGCGTCCGCACCTTCTTGGTCGGCGTGCTCAACTCGGAGCACCGCTTCTTCGCGCACCCGTTCGCGGGCGCGGCCGGCATCGTGGCCACCATCGGCCTCATCGCCGGCTTCCACCGCTCCGCCGGCGTCGTCGTCATCCCCACGGCCGCCCTCGCGGGCGAGCTCGTCTCGATCGCCGTCCTCGCGCAGCTCGCGATCGGGCAGCTCGGCCTCACGATGCCGCTGACGCTCGAGCGCCCGGAGCCGGTGCGGCGCTTCATGAAGCTCGTCGCCTCCGAGGCTGGCGGGGGCGCGCTGACACGCATCAACCCCGTCGTCGACCAGCTCATGGCCAGCCTCGTCGGCGTCGTCGGCGGCGGGACGCTGCTCCGCTACAGCGGCGACGTCTCGAGCGTGCTGACGTCGCTGCTGCAGGCGAGCCTCCTGCCCGTGCTCCTGTCCGTGCTCAGCGACGAGTACACCGCGGCGTCCGCGTCGGAGTTCCGGACGACGGTGCGCCGCGCGCTCGGCTGGTCCTGCGGTTTGCTCGCCGCCGCGAGCCTGCTCGTCTACGCCGTGCGCGCGCCGCTCCTCCGCGCGGTGTTCCTCCGCGGGCAGATGGACGCGGCGGGCGTCGACCGCATGATCGAGATCCTGCCCTACCACCTGCTCGGCGCCGCGCCCTTCGGCGCGCTGCTCGTGCTCGCGCGGGCTCACGTTGCCATGAAGAACAGCCGCATCATGATCTCGATGGGGATCATCAACGTGGCGCTCAACCTGGTCTTCGATGTCGTCTTCATGAGGACGATGGGGCTGCGCGGCCTCGCCCTGTCGACGTCGCTCACCCACCTCGCGGTCGCCGTCGTCTTCTGGTTCCGCCTCGACGCCGCCCTGCGCGCGCCCGCGCCGGCCGCCACGGAGGTGGCATCGTGAGCGCTGCCGCGTCGGTCCCGCTCGTCCCCGCCGCGCCGGCCTCTCGGCCGCGGGTGCTGCACGTCGTCTGCGCGGGAGAGGCCGCGGGGGCCGAGCGGCTGCTCGTCGATCTCCTCGCGCACGCCGACGAGACGCGCGCCTCTCACTCCGTCGCCCTCTTCACGCCCTCCGAGCGCGTCGCCGCTCACTTCACTCGGCCGGGCTTCCGCGTCCTCGACCGGGGCCGCGTCCGCGAGAACCCGATTGCCTACCTCTGGCGATCGCTCGGCCCGACGGACGCCGCGTGGCTCGAGGCGGTCATCCGCTCCGAGAAGGCGAACGTCGTACACCTGCACACCTTCGCGTCGCACGTCCTCGGCACGCGCGCCGCGCTCCGCGCCGGCGCCCGCATCGTGCGGACGGAGCACGACACTCGCTACTTCGTCGACCCTAGCTGCTCCCCCTTCACGCGCTGGTCGCTGCGCCGATCGCACGCGGTCGTCGCGATCGCGTCGCACGTCGCCGACTACGTCAAGGCGACGGCGCCGTACGCCGCGGACCGCGTCTCCATCGTCCGCAACGGCGTCGACACAGAGTACTTCTCTCCCCGGCCCAAGCCCGCGGGCAAGCCCTTCACGTTCGTGATGGCCTGCCGCCTCGAGCCGCACAAGCAAGTGGACGTGGCGATCGAGGCCATTGCGCGCGTCCCATCGGTGCGCCTCGTGGTCGCAGGCGACGGCTCGCAGCGCAAGAAGCTCGAGGCCCACGCCCGCGCGCACCGCGTCGCCGATCGCGTCGAGCTCCGCGGGTTCGTGGCGGACCCGCGCGACACCATCGCGGAGGGCGACGTCGGACTGAGCGCGGCGCGGCACGAGCCGTTCGGCCTGAGCGTGCTCGAGGCGATGTCGATGGCGCGCCCGGTGGTGGCGTTCGCCGTCGGCGGCATCCGGGAGATCGTGCAGGCGGGAAAGACCGGTCTGCTGGCGAAGACGCTCACGGTGTCGGAGCTGGCAGTTCGAATGCAAGAGGCCGCCGACCGGCCGGATCGGATGCGCGCGATGGGTCAGCGGGCGCGCGAGTTCGCCGTCAAGGAAGGCAACATCGCCTCCATGTGCCTCGGCTACGCAGAAATCTACGAGCGGCTCGCGCAGCTCCAAC
>DATIQP010000985.1:0-13983 GCA_035470765.1 Polyangiaceae bacterium
CTGTTCATCGCGCAGCAGCGTGCGGCGCTCGACGAAAATGACCTGTTCTTCTCCGATCGCGGCGTCGGCATCGCGCACCAGCAGCTCGCGCTGCTCGAACCGGTGAGCGTCTACGTGGAGCCGATCGAGCCGGGCGGGCACTCCACGGGAACCCACTAGGGATATGGGCCGCCCCGGGCTGAAGCCCGGGGCAGGCGAAGACCGGATGGGGGTTCGCGGCCAAAGTCCGCCTTCGGCGGACTCCTGAGGAACGTTCGGGCTTCGGCGACGACTGCCCGCTCGCGTCACGGCAGCTGGATCGTCGCCGAGACACATCGTCTGCCGTTGCAATCCGGAGGACTCGTACTGTAGCTCGCCGCCTTCGCGCCCTCGACGAGGACGGTTCCATCGGCGGCGACGACGTGCAGCGACCACATGTCGCCGTCGTGAGCAGAGAATCCGAAACCAGGATCAACGGAGGCGCTCAGCACGCCTTTGCTCAACGTAGCTGAACCGGAGAATGCACCCGTGAGGCTGGCCCCGCCGCTGGACACGCCGCCGGAGATGGTTCCAGTGCTGCATTGGGTCGTGTCGAGACACATTCGCGCGGTCGCGCCGAAGATGGGATCAGCGCCGCCGTCGACGAAGACTTGGGCCTGATAGCTCGTGCTGATGGCGACGGAGCTCTCACACACGTGGAAGCATGTACCCGAGCTCCCGCAGCGCAAGATGCAGAGACCGACAAGCACCCCTATCAACAGGCACCGCATCCGAAATAAATGTCCGACGCTCCCGAAATCCTTCGCTCGGCATTCGTTGCTGGCCGCGCGCCCGGCTTGAAGCCCGGCGCCGGTGAAGGCTGCCCCGCACGAGCCCGCCGAAGGCGGGCTTTCGGGGGGTTCATCCCACGGTTCTTCGCCTGCCCCGGGCTTTAGCCCGGGGCGGCCCACTGCAATCTCAGCCCGGAGCGGCCCACCGCAGCCACGCCGCGCCCACCGCGAGGCTCGCCAGCGCGCTCGGCACGCCGACCTTGGCGAAATCCCAGAACGAGATGCGCGCGGAGCCGCGGGCGCGCTCGACGACGATGATGGTGGCGATCGAGCCCGGGAGGGTGAGGTTGCCGGCGAGCGTCGAGGCCATGGCGAGCGTGAGCCACGCCGACTCGGGGTGCGGGAGCTGGGGGATGGTGCTCTTGAGGACCATCACCGCGGGGACGTTGCTCACGAGGTTGGAGAGCACCGCCGTGATCGCGGTCAGGCCCCAGACGCTGTCCGCGTGCAGCGGCGCAAGGACGCGCAGCGCGCGCGACGCGAGGCCCGCCCGCTCGGCGCCCGCCACCACGACGAAGAGGCCCACGAAGAGCGCGAGCAGCGTCCAGTCGACGCGGACGTAGAGCCGCTTGGGGTCGACGGCGCGCGTGACGAGCATCGCCGAGGCGCCGATCAGCGCGGCCAGCACGGGAGGAACGCCCAGCGCGAACGCGACGAGGACGCCGGCGATGACGACGCTGCTCTTGTAGACCCAGCGCCGGAACACTTGGGGCGGCATCTCGTCGGCCTGCGGCTCCAAGGCGCCGCCGAGCTCGCGCCGGAAGACCAGCGCGATCACCACGACGTTGATGACCAGCGCGATCGCGGCGACGGGCGCGAGCGCCGCGGCGAAGCGCGCGTAGGACACGTGCGAGAGCGAGCCGATGAGGATGTTCTGGGGGTTTCCCGTGATGGTGGCGACGCTTCCGACGTTGGACGAGGTCGCCAGGGCGAGCAAGTACGGTCGAGGGTCGCGCCGCAGCCGCTCGGCGACGTGCAGCACGAGCGGGGTCAGCGCGATGCAGACGACGTCGTTGATCAAGAACGCGCTCAGCACCGCCGACGCGACGGAGACGGCGACGAGCAACGCCTTCGGCCCGCGCGCGACGCGCGTGATCCAGTGCCCCGCGAGGCCGAACGCGCCCGACACCTCGACCGCCGCGGAGAGGACCATCATCCCGAACAAGAGGCCGATCGTCGGCGCGTCGATGGAGGCCTGCGCGTCGCCCAGCGAGATCACTCCGAGCGCCACGGTGAGCACGCCGCCGATGATGCACGCCGCGAGGCGGTCCGACCGCAGGCCCGGCACGCGCCCCACCGACAGCGCCAGGTAGGTGAACGCGAGGATGAAGGCCGCGATCATGGCCGCTCAGTGGCCTTCGAGCTTGCTGCGGTCAGAGCACCCGGAGCTTGCGGCGATCACCGAGGGCTTTCTTACTACCTTCGAGCTCGGGCGTCTTGATGAACGTCTCGGCGGGCGCCGGGACGACGCCGGTCCACTCTTCGAAATTCTCCGGAAGCGGGCCGGGCAGCGTCGGCTGGACGGTGCGCTCGAGGAGCTGGAAGTCGTGCCGCACCTGGAGCTGCAGCGGGAGGCCCTTGCCGGGGCCGCCCGCCTTGAACCACGCGCGCGCCGCGTTGACGTTCTGGATGAGCACGTAGTGCTGGGGGTCGGTCTTCGCCGCGGTCGAGAACAGATCCATCATCGCGTCGAGGTCGCCGCGCGCCTTGGCGATGCACGCGAGGTGGTTGTAGGCCAGGCCTGGCAGCGGGTAGCCGAGCTCCATCGCGCGGCGGATGTGCTCCTCGGCCAGATCGAGCTTGCCCTCGAAGTAGTAGGCCGCCCCGAGGTCCATGTGCGCCGCGTGATAGTCGCCGCCGAGCCGCTCGGAGATCGCGGCGAAGTCCGCGGACGACTCGTGGTGCATCGTGCGCAGGCCGCTGTTGTGGGCGAACCACTCGTTCATGATCGCCGCGTCCTCTTCGGACGCGTCGAAGGGCGTCTTCAGCTCCTGGAACGTCTGTGTAAAGTACACATTTCGATCGAGCCAGGCCTTCTCGGCGTCGTCGAAATCCCGCGTCCCCGGGTAGACCGAGAGGCACGCGAAGATGTACTCGTGCGGCTGCGCCTTCTGGAGGAAATCGAGCGTCTCGCGGAAGGTCTCGGCGGTCTCGCCGCGGTTGCCGAGCATCATGTAGTAGCGGACCTTGATGCCGTACTTCTTGGCGAGCGCGGTGGACTCGAGGATCTCGCCGGGGGTGATCTTCTTGTCGATGGCGTCGAGGATGCGCTGCGAGCCGCTCTCGACGCCCAGGCTCAGTCGCTGGCAGCCCGCGAGGCGCATCTCGCGGAGCAGCTCGTCGGTGAGGAGATCGACGCGCGTGTCGCAGCTCCAGAAGAACGAGAGCTTGCGCTCGCGGATGCCTCGGCACAGCTCCAGCACGCGCTTCTTGTGCGTGGTGAAGGTGTCGTCCTTGATCTGGAGCATCTTCACGGGCAGCCGCGAGAGCACTCGCTCCATCGCGCCGAGCACGTAGGGCACCGAGTGCGAGCGGAAGCCGCGGCCCCAGCTCGTCTCGGCGCCGCAGAAGGTGCAGTTCCACGGGCAGCCGCGCGAGGTCATCAGGATGTGGGTGTCGAAGTAGCTCTGCACGCTCGCGAGGTCGTCGAGGTCCTTGATCGACTCGCGCTCCGGCCCCTCCACGATGTCTGCTCCGTCTCGCCACCACGTGCCGGCGACGCCCTTGGTCGACTCGCCGCGCGAGATACGGTCGATGAGCTCGAGGAAGGTGCGGTCGCTCTCGCCGACGCTCACGGTGTCGACGGCGGTGAAGTACTTCAGCACCTCCCGCGGCAGAGGCGTCGCGTGGGGCCCGCCGACGACGACGTGCGCGCCGGGGTGCTTCTGCTTGATGAGCTCGGCCACCATGCGCACGCCGCGGCGGTTCGCCGTCCAGCAGGACATGCCCCAGAGCGGGGCGTCGAGCCGCTCGATGACCTCCTCCACCTTCGGCCACGAGAACGCCGACAGGTTCAGCAGCTTCACCTCGTGGCCAGCCCGGAGCGCCTGAGCTCCGAGCGAGAACAGCCCGTAGGGCGTCTGGTAGAAGTCCGCGTCGAGATCGCCGTCCCGGTAGCCCTCGGGCGGGCCCTCGGCCTCGCCGTAAGGCAGCCCGTCCGGCGGGGGAATCTTCCAAGGCGGGGGATAGATTAGGACGATCCTCAAGGAGAGCTCCGCTGCACGCTCGGAGTGTAGCGCAGCGCGCGGCTTTGATTACGCTTCCCTGCGGTGGCGCGTTTCTCGTACTTCCAACGGCTCTCGGCGGCGGACAAGCGCATCTATCTCCGCTCGGACGCCCTGCGCGAGGTGGGCATCCCCGATCCCGGGAGCTTGCGGCCGCTCATCGTCGAGCTCGAGGCCGCGCTCGAGGCGGGCAAGCGCGTCCGCACGGCCAAGGCCGCCAACGCGCTGATCCATGCACTATGCAAGCAACTGCGCGCGCCGCCGGTGCGCGTGCGCGTCCGGGAGGTGCGTCCCAGCTGGGAGAGCGGGGAGCTGCACGGCCTGTACACGTTCGACCAGGGCGACGGCGACCCACCGGAGAGCACTGCCGCACGCTCGAGCGAAGCGAGAGTTCGGAGTGGAGCGATGATCGAGGTGTGGATGCGGACGGCGGCCCACAAGCGCGTGGTGAAGTTCCGCACCTTCCTCCGGACGCTGCTGCACGAGGTGGTGCACCACCTCGACGCGACGATCTACGAGATGAAGGAGAGCTTCCACACGCAGGGGTTCTTCGCGCGCGAGTCGCACCTGTTCCGGCAGCTCATGGGGGAAACGGAGGCGGAGACGGAGGCGGAGACCGACACGAAACCGGCTGGGGAACAGCTGTCGCTCTTCGGGGAGCCGAAGCGGAAGCGATGAGGCTCGGGCGAGTCTCGGCTAGAGGCCGGCGCCGGACTCGATCGCCCTGCGGGCCTGGGCCCCGAGCATGCGCACGCCCTCGATGAAGACGGCGAAGCGCTCGTCCTTCGTCAGGCCCTTCTGGTAGCGGGTGTAGATCTGCTGCGCGACGACCGCGTTCTTGAAGAGGGCGAACGCGTAGTAGAACTTCATGTTCGACACGTCGCGTCCGGTCCTCTCGGCGTAGCGCGCGAGCAGCTCGCGCCGCGTCGGGCTCCCGGGCAGGTACGTCGGGCCGAAGGCGAAGGCCTTGAGGACGTCGTCGTCGCCCGGCTCGATCCAGTAGGCGAGCGTCGTGGCGAGATCCGTCAGCGGATCGCCGAGGGTGGACATCTCCCAGTCGAGCACGCCGACGATCCGCGTGAGATCCTGCGGATCGAGGACGAGGTTGTCGTACTTCCAGTCGTTGTGCAGGACCGTGGGCGGCGGCGACGACGGGATGTTCTTCGCGAACCAATCGGCGGCGGCGGGCATGTCGGGGATGTCGTCCGTCTGCGCCGCCACGTAGCGCTCGCTCCAGCCGCGCACCTGCCGTTCGACGTAGCCGTCGGGCTTCCCGAGATCGAGCAGGCCGTGGGCGGCGACGTCGATGGCGTGCAGCTCGGCGAGGCCGTCGACCACCGCGAGGCCGAGCGCGCGCAAGAGCTCCGGACCGAGGTCGACCCCGGCCGGGAGTGCGCGGCGCAGGATGGTCCCGCGGAGCCGCTGCATCAGGTAGAACGGCGCGCCGAGGACCGCCGGGTCGTCCGAGCTCGCGACGACGCGCGGCGTCTTCGCGTAGAACGGGGCGAGGCGCGTGAGCATGCGGACCTCGCGGCCCATGTCGTGCGCGGTCTTCACCGTGTTGCCGAACGGCGGGCGGCGAAGCACGTACTCGTGCCCCCTCGCGCGAACGAGGTAGGTGAGGTTGGAGTGGCCTCCGGGGAACTGCTCCACCTCGACGTCGCCCGGGCCGACGCCCTCGAGCTCGGCGACGTGCCCCGACAAGAACCGCGCGAGCGCGGCGACGTCGAGCTCCTCTCCCTTGCGGACGGATCGGGTGGCGTCCTCGGTCATGGCCTCCGAGCCTACCCCATCACGGGCGGTACAGCTCCCAGCCCTCTCCGAAGGCGTCCGCGGCCGCGGCCTCGTCCTCGTCGGCCGGGACGATGCCCTCCTTGCGCATCGCCGCGTGGAGCCTGGCGCGCTCGGCCCCGAGCCAGTACTGCGCCTCGAGCTCGTTCGGATCCTCGCCGTCGCTCTCGAGCCGCTCCCAGTCGCCGCTCTCGCGCGCCGCTGCGGCCGCCGCGTAGCCGAGCAGGCGGGCAGCGCCGGCGATTCGCCGATCGCGGGGCACGCGCCCCACGTCGCCGGCCTTTCCCGCCGCGCCGAACAGCAGGTTCTCGATCTCGCGCGAGCCACACGTCATGCAGAGCGGGCGGTCGCGGTGTAGCTCGAAGTCCTCCCACTCGGCGCCGCAGGCGCTGCACCCCACGATGACGCGCTTCACAGCCTCGGAGCATACGCGGCGGCGCGCGACCCTGCTACCTCGCGTCACGCGTGAGCGTGGCGTTCGAACCGCGCCGGGGCGGGCTGGCGGAAGAAGCCGACGGCGAGCGCCGCGGCGACCACCCACAGCATCGCGAGCAGCACGGCCCTCTGCGCGCTCGTGCCGGCGGCCCAGGCCGCGGCGCCGGCCATCGCCGTCAGCGCAGCGCCCATGCAAAACGCGAAGACGAGGAAGGCGCCCCCGAGCAGATAGCCCACCGGCCGGCGGAGCAGCAGCGTCACGCCGGTCGCGACGCAGACCGGCACGAGCAGCCCGAGGTCGAGCGACTGGACGACCTGGGTGATGACCGCATCGCCTTGCGGCCAGGCAACCTGGCCGCGGGCCGTCCGGCGCAGGACCGCGAACGCGACGACGGCGGCGAAGGCGAGCGCGTAGATCGCCGTGGCGCGACGCGGCGCCTGCGTGAAAAGTCGCGGCAGCGCCCCGACCTCGACCGACGCGACGACCGCGACGAGGGCGATCAGGGCGCAGGCGAAGGCAGCGACGCAGATCAGGTACACCGGCGTGAAAGGCGGACTCACAGCGAGCTCGAGGAACGTGTAGAGCAGGTACGCGAGCGCGCCGGCCCAGGCGATGCGACCGCGGACCGAGCCGCGCCGCGCCGTGAGCAGGCCGATCATCAGCAGCGGCAGAGCGACGCCGAGCGTCACCACGCTCCAGCCGCGAGCTTCGGCCCCCGCGGTCGTCGCCTCACCCGTGGGCAGTGAGGGAAGCGCGCGGGCGTAGAAGAGGAACATGCCGGACGCAAGGGCTGCGCATGCGCCCGACGCCACCGAGAGCACCATCGCGAGCTTGTCGCTCCGCATGCCTCGGGCGAAGGAAGAACCGTGCCACGCTTCAGCGAGGAGCAGGCGAATAGCGGTCTGTCACTGCCTTGCCCATCGCGTGGTAGCCCTTGTCGACGTAGACCGTCGAGCCGGTGATGCCCGCGCCCAGGGGGCTGAGCAAGAACGCCGCGGCGTGGCCCACGTCCTCGGCCGTGATGGGCTCGGGCAGCGGCGAGTTCTCCTTCGCGTAGTCGACCATCGCGTCGATGATGCCGATGGCGCTCGCGGCGCGCGACGCCCACGGCCCGGCGGAGATGGTGTTCACGCGGATGCCCCACTTGCGGCCCGCCTCGTACGCGAGCACGCGCGTGTCGCTCTCGAGGGCGGCCTTCGCGCTCGACATGCCGCCACCGTACCCGGGGATGACGCGCTCGCTCGCCATGTACGTCAGAGAGAGGCAGGCGCCGCCCGGGCGCACGAGCGCGCCGAGCCTGCCCACCATCGACACCATCGAGTACGCGCTCACGCCGACGGCCTGCAGGTAGCCCGCGCGCGACGTCTCGATCAGCGGCTTCTTCACCTCGGCGCCGTTGGCGAGCGAGTGCACGATGAAGTCGATCGGCTTGTCGCCGAAGTCGGCGACGAGCGCCTTGCCGAGGCCCTCGACCGTGAAGTCGCCGCGGTCCGCGTAGCGCTTGCTCGTGCGCACGTCCTCGGGGACGTCGGCCATCGTGTCGTAGGCGGCGTCGAACGGATAGATCTTCTCGAACTCGAGCAGCTTGCCGCTCGAGAGCTTGCGCGCGGCGTCGATCTTCCCGCGGGCGATCAGCGTGTTGAGGATGTTGTACGCCGGGGGCCACGTCCCCGCGCACACCGTCGCGCCCGCCTCCGCGAGAGACTTCGCGATGGCGAAGCCGAAGCCCCCGTCGTCCGCGATGCCCGCCACCAGCGCGCGCTTGCCCGAAAGATCGATCGTCAGCATGGGGCGCGGTTTTCCCCTGCCCCTCCCCATCAAGTCAAGGGATTCAGGGGCAGTACGACTTGTCGCGCCTGGCCACGGCCTTGCAGACGTTGTCGCTGCCGCAGTAGCTCGGGTCGCCGCTCGCGACGCCCTTGCAGAAATCGGTCTTGCAGTAGCTCTTGTCCTTCTTGGCGATGCCCTTGCAGTCGTCCGTCCGGCAGTAGCTCGCGTCCATCTTCGCCCACCCCTTGCAGTCGTCGGACTTGCAGTAGCTGGCGTCGTGCTTGACGATGCCCTTGCAGTCGTCGGACGTGCAGTAGCTCGCGTCGCCCGAGGCGAGGCCCTTGCAGTCCCCGCTCGTCCAGTAGCTGATGTCCGCGCGCGTGGTCCCGCCGATGGCGACGAGCGCCCCGACGACGGAGAGGGAGAGGAGTGCCTTCTTCATGGACGCAGCATACGCGGGTCCTCGCCAAACCTTCCCGTCTCCCTCTCGATGCGCACGACGACGGATCGCCCGGCGGCCTCGCGCTTGGCTCTGGTGAACCTGCACGTCTCGCCTCGGGGCACGACCGGCCGAGGCGGGCTCCTCGTCGGCGGGCAGCTCCGAAGGCGGGGAGCGTCAGTTCGGAGCGGGCGGCTGGGGCACCGTGTTGTCGTCCTGAACGCAGGCCGCCAGGTCGAAGAACATGAACTCGAGCGCGGCCTCCTGCTGCTCGAGCGTCGAGCCGGTCGTGCCGACGTGGAGGTCGGTGAGGACGGCCCGGCCGCAGCGATCCGCGGGCAGCTTCGCCGTCGGCGTG
The DNA here is from genome assembly GCA_035470765.1 of Polyangiaceae bacterium. Lineage (GTDB taxonomy): Bacteria > Myxococcota_A > Polyangia > Polyangiales > Polyangiaceae > DASXHD01. Next base: position 8,828 of record DATIQP010000985.1, read on the forward strand.
TTGATCGAGATGTAGCCCGGAGCCTTCGACGCGCTGTCGTAGATCCACTGCTGCGAAATGCCGTTCACCGTGCCGAGGATGTCCTTGACCATGCAGCCCGAGGTGATGGCGACCTGGGCGTACGGCGCCGACGGGAAGATGTTCTGCATCCAGTCCGCCATTGCCTTGCCCTTCGGGAACGACGTGTCGATGTCGTAGGGACCCGTCATGCAGCTGCCCCAGGTGGGCGACCAGCTCGCCGCGTTCAGCATGTCGGCGGGAACGGCGTCGGGAGAGCCGCTGATCTGCTCTCCAGTGAAGAAGTTGATGTGATAGTGCGAGCCGAAGAAGCGGCCGCCGCCGTTCAGGTACGTGTCGAGGTTCGCGTAGCCCTTGTCCCGGTGGTAGGGCGAGCACTCGCACGCGTTCATGACGATGTCGTGCTTCTCCATGGCCGTGACGTCGTCCCAGAACGTGTAGGCGCTGGTGGAGCCCGAGGGATTGATGGTGGTGCTGTTGCCCTGGTACACGTGCACCATTCCGGTCCCCGTGCCGGAGGTGAACTCGGAGGCGTCGATCCCGACCTTCTTCAGGAGCGAATCCATCGGATCGCAGCCCGTCGCGTACGCGATGAGCGGCATGTCGCCCTCCGATTGCTTCGCGGGAAGGCGCAGGCGATTCGCGGGGGTGCTCGAGTTGGGGTAGGGCGTGTCGACGCACGCGGCGGTGGACGCGATCGTGAACTTGCGACGCCACTTCCCTACCTGCACGACGATCGGGATGTTGGTGCCGACCGGCGCATCGACGATGGTGAAGTGGCCCTTCGCGTCGGTGAGCGCGGTCGCCATCGCGTTGGTGATCTTCGCGGCGCACGTGTCGCAGCTCATGCCGTGCGTGATCGCCGGGAGAGGGTCGTTCGGGAAGATCGGCACGTAGACGAGGATGTTGTAGAGCGGGTTGTTGCCGGCCGGATCGTAGACCGTGCCGGAGATCGTCGTGTGCCCGCCGCCGCCGCAGCTCACGACCTGGCACTGGAGACCCTGACAGGGCGGCGCGGCCTCGGACGACCCGTCGCCGAACTGCGGGTTGCCGGAGTCCTTCACGGGAACCGTGACGTCGGTATCGCCGGCGTCCACGTTCGACCCGCCGTCACCGAAGTTGGATCCCGTGCCGCCGCACTGCGCGACGAGGAAACCGAAGAGCACAGCCGCACACCCCGCGATCAGCCCGCCTACGCGCATGGACGCCTCCACCAGGTCGATTTTAGCCCAAGATCGCGTCGTCGGCGCGGCTATTGCGCCTTCAGCCCGTATCCCCGCAGAATCCGCCGCGCTACGGCCGATTTGTGCACCTCGTCCGCCCCGTCGTAGATGCGCGCCGCGCGCTCGAATCGGTAGAAGGACGCGAGCGGCGTGTCGTCCGTGATGCCGAGCGCGCCGTGGGCTTGCACCGCGCGGTCGACCGTCTTCTGGAGCACGTCGGCGACGAAGAACTTCAAGAGCGAGATCTCTTCGCGCGCCGCGTACGAGCCCTCGCGCTCCATCTTCCACGCCGCGTGCAGGATCATCAGCCGCGAGGCGTGGATGCCGGCTCGCGACTCGGCGATCCACTCCTGGATGATCTGGCGCGTGCCGAGCGGCTTGCCCGGCGCGATTTCCCGCGTCGCCGCGCGCGTGCAGAGCATCTCGAAGGCGCGCTCACAGATGCCGATCCACCGCATGGCGTGGTGGATGCGGCCCGGCCCGAGGCGGTCCTGGGCGAGCAAGAAGCCGGCGCCCTCGTCGCCGAGGCGGTTCGTCTGCGGCACGCGAACACCCCTGAATCGCAGCTCGGCGTGGCTCACCCAGTCGTCGCCCGAGTGCCCCATCACCGACACGTTGCGCACGAGCTCGAGGCCTGGGGTGTCCATCGGCACGATGATCTGGCTGGCCCGCGCGTGCTCCGGCTGGTCGGGGTTGGTGACCGCCATGACGATGGCGAACTTCGCGCCGTCGGCGCCCGTCGCGAACCACTTGTGGCCGTCGATGACGTAGTCGCTGCCGTCCTTGCGCGCGGTCGTGTCGAGCCACGTCGGGTTGCTGCCCGCGCGCTCCGGCTCGGTCATGGCGAAGCAGCTCCGGATCTCGCCCGCCGCGAGCGGCCGCAGCCAGCGCTCCTTCTGCTCGGCGGTGCCGAACTGCATCAAGAGCTCCATGTTGCCCGCGTCCGGCGCCTGGCATCCGAAGACGTAGTGGCCGATGGGCGTGCGACCGAGCTCCTCGCTCACGCGCGCGTGCTCCATCAGCGTCAGCCCCATCCCTCCCCACTCCTTCGGGAGCTGCGGCGCCCACAGCCCGAGCTTCTTCACCTCGGCGCGCGCCGCGTTGACCTCCGGCAGGATCGCGCGAAAGCTCCCTCGCTCGCCGAAGAGCCGCTCGAGCGGGTACAGCCGGTCGTGGACGAACGCGCGGACGGTGTCGAGGGTGGGTGCGAGCGTGGCGGGCAGCGAGAAGTCCATGCCGCGAAGCTACTCCGAGAATTCGTGGGCCGCGATGATGATGAGCGCGTCGCCCTTCTCGAGCTCGTAGGCGCTCGCGTTGATGTGCGTCTTGCCGGACTTGTCCATCACCGCGACGAGCGTGATGTTCTTCTTTCGTTTCAGCTCGACGAACGCGTCGACGAACGTCTTGCCGATGTAGTCCTTGGGAACGTCGATGCGGCAGAACTTGTGGCCGTACTCGTAGCTGAGGAGCTCGGAGAAGACGTTGAGCGTGCCGCGGTTCAGCGCCGCCTGCGCGAGCAAGAACCCCGAGTGCTCGCCGCCCACGACGAAGTCGTCCACCGCGCCGAGCTCGAGGTGCTGCGCGTACTCGCGCCGGTTCAGCTCCGCGCAGGTGTAGACCTTCGGGTTGAGCTTCTCGATGGTGAGCGCGGCGAGGATGGTGCGGGCGTCGGCGTCGCGCTCGCTCCGCCCGCGCGTCGTGTCGCTCAGGATGATGCACGTCGAGGCCTTGGCGATGTTGGCCTTCTCGAGGGCGGAGACCTTGGTGAAGTCATCGTCCAGGAAGAGCACCCGCGAGCGGAGCGCGGGCTCGGCGAACTGGGGCGTGCCCTCGATCCGCGCGATGACGACGACGGGCATCGGATCGTCTCTGTGGGCCGCGTCGTACTCGCGCACGATGATCTCCGCCTTGCGGTTCCAGCCGCAGACGATGAGGTGGTCTTCGAGGTCTTCCCAATCCATGGCTCCCGATCCTTCGTTGCGGAGGCGATGCAGCACGGCCGCGGAGACGCTGCCGGTGAACAACGCGAAGGTGCTCAAGCCGACGAAGATGAGCACGAGCGAGACGACGCGACCGCCGAGGGTGACGGGCGGCTCCGGCGTCGGCTGCGTGGCGAAGATGGAGTAGAGGCTGAACCAGAACGCCTGGCCGAACGAGGCGATCTGCGGGTTTTCCCCACCCTCGAAGGCCAGGAGCGCGGCCGATGCCGTGATCGCCGCGAGCGCGACGAAGCCGGCGAGGCCGAGCGCGCGGCGCGCCGTCTTGCGCCGCGCGAAGCCGGGCAGGCTCGGCAGCCTCCGGACGATGTGCCCCAGCGTCAGGACGCGAAGCAGTCGCAGCAGGCGCGTCGCGGGGTACGCGGCGGCGAGAGGTGGCACGATCGAGGCGACGGCGAGCAGATCCGCCCAGTGCTCGCGAAGGAACCTCGCGCGGCTCGTCGCCGCGACGTACCGCACGACGAGCTCGAGCGCGAAGACCACGCCGATCGCGAGCGAGAGCCACCCGAGCCACGTTCGCGACGAGAGCGGGCCGACCGCGATCTCGGTGACGGTCAGGCCGGTCCACGCAAGGATGAGCAGCGCCGTCGCCAGCTGGGCGCCGGGGCGCGCAAGCCAGTTGCGCAGCCGGCGCGCGGCCGCGCCGTCGTGCGTAGCGCCATTCTCGAGGCGAAAGGCCACGTCGACTTTCTCGCACGAAACCGTCGCGAGGTGATGCTGCCGAGCAGGTACTTTGAACGAATCACCGCCGTGCGACGTCCATCTCCTGCCGGCTTGTTGCCGGCGCCCCGCTTGCATGGAACAGTCGCGGTTCCCGGCTGGCGATTTTCGCCTTGTCGTGCCAAAAAAGCCCCTCAGATGTCGTTCCCTTCCCTACCTCGTAGTTTGCAGGTAGCCGCCGTGGCGGGCGGGCTCTGCGTCGCCGCGCTGACCGACACGGCCCGGGCGGACGAGCCGCAGTTCGGCCCCAACGACGTGCAGACGGTCTTTTTCATCAACAAGAGCGACGATCACAACCGCGTCGATTACGGAATGCGCCTCACGGCGCAGTGCGCGCCGGTGAACGACGACGCCGTCTTCCCCTACTGGCGCGAGTTCGAGCACGCGCCCCCCGTGCGCACGCACCCGCTCGGCTTCTTCGAGTACGTGCCCTACGGCTTCTCCGAGCAGCGGATGATCCGTCGCACACAGACGAGCGGCGAGCACCTGATCCGCCTCAAACAGCTCGCTCGTCCCATCCTGATCCTGTCGAAGAAGGGCGCCGACGGCCACTGCTCGGCGACCGCGTTCGCGCGCATCGGCGGCGTGGACGGCGCGGAGCTGGAGAGCGTCTACGTGAAGCTCAAGGGTCCGATGTCCGTCGAGTACATCGAAATCCACGGCAAGAACCTCACGAACGGCGCCGACATCCTCGAGCGGATCCGCGCCTGAGCGTCGGTGCTCACCCCGTCGCGGCGACGTCGGCCTGCGCGGGATCGATCTTCATCCACATCGCGCTCTGCTCGCCGGTGTAGACGAGCGTCTTGCCCTGGAAGAACTGGAACTCGTAGCGCGCGAAGACGCTCGACTCGCTGCGGCGCACCTGCGTGACCTTGCCCTCGAGGATGAGCGGCTCGCCCGGCTTGGCGAGGGCGCGGAACTTGGCGTCGTAGATGCGGCCGCCGTAGCCGATCCAGCCTTCGGAGTGCTTGAGGCCGAGGACGTAGTAAGCGTGCACGAAGCCGACCATGCCGGTCATGTGCACCATCAAGCCGCCCGAGACGTGGCGCGGGTGGCGGACGGGGTGCGCGCGCTGCTCGCGCGTCAGCGGCAGCTCCTCGTAGGTGGGCATGCGGACGCGGACGAAATGATTCTCGCGATCGATGTCGAGGATCTCGTCGATGAGCAGGCCGCCGGGACCGTAGGGGCAGTCGGCGAC
>DATIQP010000986.1:0-9584 GCA_035470765.1 Polyangiaceae bacterium
GAGTCGCTTGAGGCCGAGCGGCAGCATCGAGCCGACGGTGCAGCCGGTCATGACGATGCCGACGAGCGTGCAGGCGACGGTGAGGGCGAAGTCGACGTGCTGGTCCCGGTACATGAGGACGCGGAAGAAGCCGATCGTCCCGAGGATGGCGCCGAGCACGAGGCCCATCGCCGCCTCGCGAGCCGCGATGCGCCACCAGTCGCGGGGCCGGATCTCGCCAATGGCGAGGCCGCGAATGATCAGGGTCGAGCTCTGCGAGCCGGAGTTGCCGCCGGTCGAGATGAGCAGCGGCACGTAGTAGCTCGCGCCCTTCACCGCCTCGAAGACCGGATCGTAGTAGCGCAGCGCCGTCTGGGTGAAAAACTCCTCGACGAAGAGGATGACGAGCCAGACGCCACGCTTCTTGATGAACTCGACGAAGCTCGTCTGGAAGTAGGGCACGTCGAGCGGCTCGACACCGCCGATCTTCTGGACGTCCTCGGTCTGCTCCTGCGTGAGGACGTCGATGATGTCGTCGATCGTGATGACGCCGAGCAGCTTGCCGGCGGAGTCGAGGACCGGCATGGCGGCGAGGTCGTACTTGGCCATGCGCCGGGCGACCTCCTCCTGGTCCATGTCCGGCGGGACGCTGATGACGTTCGTGCGCGCCATGTCGATCACGCGCGTCGTCGGGTCGGAGGCGACGAGCTCGCGCAGCGACGCGAGGCCCATCATCCGCTCGTCCTTGCTCATGATGTAGACGTTGTAGACGGGCGAGTCCGGGTTCTCGGCGACGAACGCGCGCACCGCGTCCAGCGCGCCCGCGACGGTCACCGTCGGCGGCACCGAGACCCACTTCGTGGTCATCAGGTGGCCGGCGGCCGTGTCGGGGTACTTCTCGATCTCGCGGACTTCCTCCGCGGCCTCGGCGTCGACCCTCTCGAGGTTCCGGAAGACCTTCTCGCCGATCTCCTCCGGCAGCGTGCTGAAGAGGTCGGCGCGGTCGTCCGGCTCCATCTCGCTCGCGATGCGGGCGACCGACTCGGCCGTCATCTGCGTGGCGAACTCCTCCTGCTCGTGCTCCTCGAGGCGCTCGAAGATCGGGGCCGCCTCGTCGGCGGGCAGTGTCGTCAGGACCTTCGTCGCCGTCTCCGGGTCGAGCTCGGCGAGAATGTCCGCGATGTCCTCGGGGTGGACCTGCAGCTCCTCGATCAGCTGGCGTACCTGATCGGGATCCTCTTCGAGGATCTGCTTGATGTCCGGTCCGAGGAGCGGCCCGAGGCGCATGAGACACCTCTAGTCCGGCCCTCGCTGGTGACCAACTCCTTTCGGCCGGCGCGGCCCTAGGAGCTGACGACGGCGAGCAACATCCCGTCGCACTCCGTGCACTGGGCCGACTCGGGGAGGCCCTGGCCGGCGGGAGCCCGCAGCGCCTTCTCGTGCCCGGCCTTGCAGCGGTAGAGCGCCTGCGCGCCCTCCGAGAAGGCCGGCGCCTCGCCCTGCAGCTCGGCTCCGTCGCACCGGTTGCACTCGATGCCGTCGCACGCGGGGCAGGTCACCCAGGGCGGCGGCATCCCCTCCAGCGCGATCAACATCGGCTCGCCCTTGTCGCACACGTAGAGGTGGGTGCCCATGAGTCGATCCTACGACTCGCACTTTCACGCGTGGATGAGGCAAATCACGCTTGATTCGGGCGCCGGCGGCCAAACATTGAAGGTATGGCTACACGTGCTTCGCCCTCCGTAGCCAAGCAACGCCGCCGGCGGTCGGCGCCGCGCCACGAGGGAGAGGCCTCGCGCCCGGCCCCGTCCCGAGAGCCGCGGCCCATGCCTCATCGAGGCGAGGATTGGGGACGCTTCGGCCACGAGGCTCGGCCTCGCCGCGGCGAGGCCCCGGCCTGCGACACCTGATCCGCGACCTCGGTAGGGGTAACCGATGAGCGACGCGAACCGGACGGACCTCGACCTCACCGGGCTCACCCGCGAAGAGGTGGCCGGGCGGCGCGCGCGCGATGGGTTCAACGAGCTGCCCGCCGAGGGGCGCCGCGGGATCGTCCGCAGCCTCCTGGCGATCGTCCGGGAGCCGATGTCGCTCCTGTTGCTCGGCTGCGGGGGCATCTACGTCGTCCTCGGCGACCGGCAGGAAGCGGCGATGCTGCTCGGCTTCGTGGTCTTCATCATGGTGCTCACGCTCGTTCAGGAGCGGAAGACCGAGCGGGCGCTCGAAGCGCTGCATGACCTCGCGAGCCCCCGCGCGCTCGTCATCCGCGACGGCAAGCGCGAGCGCGTCGCGGGACGCGAGCTCGTGCGCGGCGATCGGATCGTCCTCGCCGAGGGCGATCGCGTCCCGGCGGACGTCGTCGTCCTGCGAGGTAGCAACCTGGCGGCGGACGAGTCGCTCGTCACGGGCGAGTCCATCCCGGTGCGCAAGGCGGTCTGGGACGGCGCGCTGCCGTTCGCCAGGCCGGGCGGCGAGGACCTGCCCTTCATGTACGCCGGCACCCTCGTCACCGCGGGCGGCGGCATCGCTCGGGTGCACGCGACCGGTCCTCACACCGAGATCGGGCGCATCGGCCGCACGATGCAGGCGCGCGAGAGCCAGGAGACCCCGCTGCAGAGGGAGGCGCGCCGGCTCGTGGTGAAGCTCGCGTGGATCGCGGGCGCGACTTCCGCGCTCGCCGCCATCGGCTACGGGGTCGCCACCCGCGACGTGCTCGAAGGTGTTCTCGCCGGGCTCACGCTCGCGATGGCGATCCTGCCCAACGAGTTCCCCGTGGTCGTGACCATGTTCCTCGCGCTGGGCGCGTGGCGGCTGTCTCGGCGCAGAGTGCTGGCGCGCCACATTCCGGCCGTGGAGTCGCTCGGCGCCGTCACGGTGCTCTGCGTGGACAAGACCGGGACCTTGACCGCGAACCGCATGACCGTGAGCCGGATCCGCGCGAACGGACACATCGTCGACGTGGCCGGTCCGCGCCGGTCGCTGCCCGAGGCCGTGCACGAGACGGTCGAGTACGGCATCCTCGCGAGCCGCCCTGACCCGTTCGACCCGATGGAGCGCGCGTTCAGGGAGCTCGGCTCGGAGCGGCTCGCCGGCACCGAGCACCTGCACGACGACTGGCTCCTGGTCCGCGAGTATCCGTTGACTCGCGAGCAGCTTGCGGTGGTGCACGTGTGGCGCGCGCCCGGTCGCACGCGCCTGATCGCCGCGGCCAAGGGCGCTCCGGAGGCCATCGCCGGCCTCTGCGAGCCGGACGTGCACGAGCTGGTGCGCATGGAGGATGGCGTCCGCGCGCTCGCGTCGGCCGGCCTCCGAGTTCTCGCCGTGGCGCGAGCGGAGGTCGACGACGCGCCGTTGCCGGACGACGCTCGCGGTCTGGACCTCCGGTACGTCGGGCTACTCGGGCTCTCGGATCCGCTCCGAGAGAGCGCGGCCGCCGCCGTCGCCGAGTGCCGTTCCGCCGGGATCCGCGTGGTGATGATCACCGGCGACTACCCGGCGACCGCGGAGGCCATCGCGCGCAGCGCGGGGCTCGATACCACTCGCGTCGTCACGGGCGCCGAGATCGCCGCCATGAGCGCGGAGGAGCTCGGCGCGTGCGTGCGGGACACGAGCGTCTTCGCGCGAGTGCTCCCGGAGCAGAAGCTCTCATTGGTCGACGCCCTCGCGCACAACGGCGAGATCGTCGCCATGACGGGGGACGGGGTGAACGACGCGCCCGCGCTCAAGGCCGCGCACGTCGGCGTCGCGATGGGCGCCCACGGGACGGACGTGGCGCGCGAGGCGGCCGCGGTGGTGCTGCTCGAGGACGACTTCGCCTCGCTGGTCCACGGCGTGCGGCTCGGCCGGAGGATCGTCGACAACCTCAAGAAGGCGCTCGCGTACATCCTCGCCGTGCACCTGCCGATCATCGGCCTGACGCTCGTGCCCATCGTGCTGCGCTGGCCGCTCGTCTTGATGCCGATCCACATCGCCTTTTTGCACCTAGTCATCGATCCCGCGTGCTCCGTCGTCTTCGAAGCGCAACCGGAGGAGGCCGACGTCATGCTGCGCCCGCCGCGCAACCCGCGCGCCCCCCTCTTCGGCCCCCGCGTCCTGGGCATCAGCACGCTCCAGGGCCTGTCGGTGCTCTGCGTCGTGCTTGGCGTGTACGTCGTCGCCGTCCGATCCGGCGAGGCGGAGGCGGAGACACGCGCCCTCACGTTCGCCACCTTCCTGATCTCCAGCCTGGCCCTGATCTTCACCAACCGCTCTTGGTCGCGCGTGATCACGTCTTCCTCGCTTCGAGACCCGACGCTCTGGGCGGTCACCGCGGGGGCGCTGGCCTTCCTCGCCCTCGTGATCTACACCCCGCCGCTCGCCGAGGTATTTCGCTTCGCGCCGCTCGGGCACCTCGACCTGGCGCTCTGCTTCTTCGCGGGCGCGCTCGGCATCACATGGTTCGAGATCCTGAAGCTCGTCGGCTCGAGGCGGCGGCTGGCACCGCGGCCACCCGTGCTCCATGGGGCGGGCTAGCGCCCGACCTCAGGGCTTGCTGGGCCCGTGGGCGTAGCCCCACTCGTGCAGCAGCCGGTCCATCTCCTGGGCCGCGCCGCTGTTCGGGCTCGCGCGAAGATCGTCGGACGTGTCGTACGCGGAGGCCTGCTCGCGCACTACGAACATGCCGAGGTCGCGCGACGGATCGATCTCCGGCAGTGTCCGGGCGAAGGCGTCCTCGCGCGCCTCCTCGCTCGCGAGCCCGGCAGCCACGCGCGCGTCGAAGAGGCCAAACGGCCCCGCGAACACGGCCCCCTGCGGCCACGCGCCATCGTCGAGGAACAGCTCCCAGCGCACGTCGGCGCCCGGCGGCGTCGCGGTGACGTCGAAGCCGACGGGCTGGTCCGCCGCGGTGACGAGCGCGATGTCGAGCGTACCCGCGCGGGTGGATTTCACCGCGTCCGCGGGCAGCCCGGCGAGATCCCAGCGCAGCGACGGAGGCGGGTCCTTCGCGAACGAAAAGACGAAGTGGCCCGTCACTCGGTGCGCGGCGCCCGCGCCCGAGAAGCGCACCTGCAGCCGCGGCGGGCCGCTCGTGGCCGTGGCGGCGCGCGAGGTCGCCACGGTGGCCGGCAGGGTGTTCGCGAGCAGGCTCGCCGCGGTGCCCGCCACGGGCACGTTCTTCCTGGCCGCGGCTAGGCGCGCGCGCATCTCCGCCATCACGTCGGGGTGCGCGTGCGCGACGTTGCGTCGCTCCCCCGGATCGGAGTCGAGGTCGTAGAGCTCCTCCGCGATCGTGACCGTCCGGTCCTCGCCGCCGGGAGGGTGCGAGGGGTAGATCGTCGTCTGCGCCGCGCCCTCGCGGAAGATGGCGCGCCAGTGCCCCGCGATGAGGCCGCGCGTGCCGCGGCCTTCCGAGAGCACCACGCGCTCGTCGGCCTCCTTCTGCCCGCGCACGAGGGGCAGGACAGACGCCCCGCTCATCTTCGGGTTCTTCTCCTGCCCGAGCAGCTCGAGCAGCGTGGGCGCGATGTCTACGTTGCGGATGCGGTCCTTCACCACCGCGTTCTCGGGCAGCACGCCGGGAAGCGACATGATGATGGGGATCCGGGTCGTCTCCTCGTAGTTGCTCACGGCGTGGTGCCAGCGCACGGGCATGTGGTCCAGCTTCGACGTCCCCGCGTGGTCGGCGGACATCGTCTCTCCGTGGTCGGCCGTGACGACGACGATGGTGTTGTCGCGCAGGCCGAGGTCGTCGAGGGTCTTGAGCAGCACGCCGATGGCCTCGTCGTCCTTGTCGGCCTCGGCCATGTAGCGCCGCACCATGTCCTCGGCGAGGCCGCCCGACTTCGGAGCGGGGATGCGGTCCAGGAACCGCTGCGGCGGCTCCAGCGGCTCGTGGGGCGAGTTGTAGTTGCAGAATGCAAAGAAGCGCGCGTCCTTGTTCTGCTTCAGCCACGCGACGGCGTGGGCGGTGATCTCGGCCGTGTCCTTGGTCCGGTAGCGGTGATCGTCGACGCGCTCGAAGCCCATGTCGACGCCCACCGGCGCGTATCCGATCATGAAGTAGTTGTTGACGAACGCGCGCGTCACGTCGCCCTGCCTGCGCAGCAGCAGCGGCAGCATCGGCGGATCCGAGCGGTAGTAGGCCGCGGCCATCGGCTGCGGCAGCACCCAGGGCAGGGGATCGAGGCCGAGCTCGGTCGACCGCTCGCCCGAGAGCATGGCGACCGTGCCCGGACGCGTCCACGCGCCCCCGGAGTACGCGTGCGTGAAGCGCACGCCCCGTGCAGCCAGCGCGTCGAGGTTCGGGGTGACGCCCGCGACCTTCGGCAGCAACGCCTCGAGCGGCGGGTATTGCGCCCCGAGCTTCTTCTCGTCCTCGGCGTCGTCGTGGAAGCTCGGGATGACGTCCGGCCGGAGCGCGTCGACGACGATGAACAGCACGTTGTAGGGAAGGCGCGGCTGACGTCGTGCACGGATCTCCGGGTTGCCCCAGAGCGCGAGCGACATGCCCGGCGCGCTCGTCGTGTCGGCCGGCGGCGGAGCTGGAGGGCCCCCGTCGGCGTCGCGCGGCGGCCTCGGCGAGCGCCCGCGCGCCTTGGCCGGCTCGTCCGCGGTCCTCGGATCCGCCCGCGTGGCGAGCTCGAGATCCACCGTCTGTCCTGCCCAGGCGCCGAGGTCCACCGACTCGTCGTCGATCCAGCTCGACGTCTGCTCGGGCAAGAAGCGCTTCTCGTACGGCGTCGACCTCTGGCCGTGCGCGTCCTTGACCGACACCGAGAAGATCGTCGCGTCGCCGTCGGGGTTGGCGGTGCCGGGCGAGAAGACGAGCTTCGCCTTGGGCGGCACCGCGACGCGGAAGGTGAGCGTCGAAGGCGTCGGGGCGAAGATCGCCTCGCGCTGATCGAAGCTGCCCTCGCTCATGTTCCAGACGCGCGCGTCGGGCGTCCAGTTCTTCCCGCTCGACGTCGGCACGCTCCACTGCACCTCGGTCTCGCTCGTGCGGAGCGCGATGCTCGTCGTCAGCTTCTTGCCCTGCGCCGACAGCTCGTGGAAGGCGAGCGGCATCTTCCGCCAGTGCAGCGCCAACAGCGCCGCGCCGCGATCGAGGTTGGGGGCGCTCACGCGCGCGTCCGACACTGCGTCGACCAGCCGGAGCGCGATCTCTTCGGCCTCCGCGGCGCCGGGGGCGGCCGGCGCCGCCGCGTCGGCCGTGGGCTCGGGCAGGGGGGAGCGCGCCTCGCCGCCGCCGCCGAAGTGGTAGGCGAGCCCGGCCGCGGCCACCGCGAGGCCTCCGAGGAGGATGCGCGCTTTCATCGGCATCTCCCTCCGAGCTCTCGCCTTCGGCTCGAGCGTGCGGCAGTGATCATCGCTTCACTCCGAACTCTCGCCTTCGGCTCGAGCGTGCGGCAGTGATCATGGGACCCTCAGCGCGCCGCGGGCGTCCGCCTCCGGCGCGGGCGCGTCGCGCGTGACCAGGTAGCCGCCGCGCTCCACCATGCGCGGGTCCTGCCGCATCCAGGCCCACAGCTCGCCGCGCAGCCGCGCCACGACGTCCGGGTGCTCGGCGGCCACGTTGGCCGTCTCGCCGGGGTCGACCTGGGTGTCGTAGAGAATGTATTCTACACGCTTGCGCTCGGGCACGTAGACGAGCTTGTAGCGCTCGTCGCGCACCATGCGGTGCCGCGCGACCGTGGTCACGGCCTCGACGTCCTGCCGGAGCACCAGCTCGTCGTGGTGCTCGGTGTCCACCTCCGTGAGGCGCGCGACGCCCGGGTACGGCAGCCGCATCTCGTCCGGCAGGGCGGGGACGAAGCCCATCCAGAGCTCCGTCTCGGCGTAGGCGAGCCTGGGCGGCGTCGCCTTGCCCGAGAGCGCGGGCGCGATCGAGATCCCGTCGAGGTCCTTCGGCGGCTCGACCCCGAGCAGGTCGTAGATCGTCGGCGCGAGGTCCACGTCGCGTACGACGCGCTCGTCACGTCGCGCGTCGCGCACGCGCGGGTCGACGATGACGAGCGGCACGTGCGTGCCCTCGTCGCCGAAGAGGTGGTCGTCGTGGCCCTGACCGTGGCCGTGGTCGAAGAGCGTCTCGCCGTGGTCGGCCGTCACGACGAAGATCGTGTCCTTCGCGAGGCCGCGCCGATCGAGCGCGGCCAGAAGGCGCTGGGCGGCGTCGTCGATGCTGGTCACCGCGCCGTCGTAGAGCGCGCGCACCTGCGCCACGTCCGCGTCGTCGAGTTGCTGCTCGTCGCCGAGGCCCACTGGCTTGTCGTACTTGAAGCGCCCGCGGTAGCTCGAGCTCGTGTAGCGCGCGTAGTACGGCGAGGGCGCCGCGTAGGGGAAGTGCGCGGTCGAGAAGAAGACGGTCAAGAAGAACGGCTTGTTCCCCTGCGAGAGCGCGTCCACAGCGCGCTCGGCGTCGGTCTCGAGCATGTTCGGATCGGCGGCGACGTTCATCTCGCGCAGCACCGGAAACAGCGCGCGGCCCATGCGCGAATGGAGCAGCGGCAGCATCGGCGTCTGCCGCTCGAGGGCGCGCTGGCGCAGCAGCTGGCGGAAGTCGAAGCTCGGTACGTCCACGCGCTGAAAGCCGAGATCGATGCGCGAGAAGACGTCGCCCGCATAGTCGCTGACGACGCCCGTCGCGTAGCCGGCCTTCGCGAGTCGCTCCGGCAGAGCGTCGAAGTCCTTGGCTCGCTCCTCCCATCGAGGGAACATCGAGCGGACGCCGTGGTGGTGGGCGTGGCGCCCGGTGAGGATCGTCACCCACGACGGGAACGTGCGCGGCAAAGAGACGTACGCCCGGTCGAAGCGCGTGCCGCGCGCCGCGAGCGCCGACAGGTGCGGAGCGACCGAGGTGGTCAGCCGGTCCGCCCGCAGCGAGTCCGCGGCGAGGATGATCACGTTGGGCCGCCCCCGGGGGCCCCCCGCGCGCGCGTCGCCCGACGGCCAGAGCGCCCACAGCAGCGCGACCGGCAGCAGCGCGGCGCCGACGACGCGCGCCTCGCCGCGGAGCAGGCCGAGCCGCGCCACCGTCATCGTTACCCGGTGCGGCCACGCGGCCCACGCCGACGGCGTCCCTGCGACGAACGCGACGAGCAGCGCAGCGCCGAGCGCGAGCGCGCCGCGAGCGCCGAGCACGTCCGTCGCGAGCACCTCCACGGTTCGCCTCACGCCCCCGCGCGCGTACCAGGCGTCCGCGTAGAGCTGCGGCGAACGCGCCATGCCGTAGAGCACGAGCCATCCGTGCGCCGCGACCATGACGCCCAGGGAGCGCCAGCCGAGGCGCATACCCGAGAAGGGCGCGCGCCCGGCGGCCCACTGGCGCAGCTGCACCACGACGCCGGCCAGCGCCCCGAGGAGCAGGCCCATGGCGACGGCCGTGGCGCCGATCGCCAGCGCGAGTCGCTGGAGCTGATCGCCGAAGCGCGTCGTGACGAACTCGCTCACCTCGCGCGCCTGCGCGCCGAGCGCGCGATCTCCCTGGGCCACCAGCGGAGAGCTGGACGCGAGAGCCGTCAACGCCAGCATGTACGCGGCGCCGAGGAGCGAAGGGCGCACGCCCAGCGCCATCGCCTTCGTCGCGCTACGGAGCAGGCGCCTCACGCCTTGGAATTAGCCCAACTCCC
>DATIQP010000987.1:0-3478 GCA_035470765.1 Polyangiaceae bacterium
TCCACGGCAGGCACGCCCGACAGCGGCCGCATCGCGAGCGCGTCCTCCTCGGCGGCCGCGGCGCCGACGACCGTCGCGCGCAGCCGGCGCTGCTCCTCCTCGGCCTCCTCGCGCTCCCACCGCTGGAGCGTCTCCTTCGTCTTCCGGCGCCGCCGCACCCACGCGAGCGCCATCACCCCGATGATGAGGGCCCAGAGCATGGAGCTGCCCGTGAGCACCGGCCAGAAGCTGTAACGCTTGGTCAGCTCCTCGCGCCACTCGTACTCGAGCTTGCGCGTGTCGGTGCCGTAGGAGTCGGCCAGCGCGCGATCGAACGGCGTCCCCTTGCGCACGCGCTCGATGAGCGCGCCGAAGCGCGCGCGGTCCTCGGTGCGCAGCAAGAAGCGCACGAAATCCGCCGACTCGGCGTACGCGATGCTGACCTCGTAGTTCTCCTGCGGGAAGCTCTTGTCGAGATCCGCGAGGGGCAGCACCGAGCGCGAGAGCGTCGCGTCCCAGAGGGTGTGCATCCGCTGCCACGTCGCCTCGCCGGACCCGTTGACCGCGAGGCCCTCGTTGAACCACATCGGCACGTGATGACCGCCCGTCGCGTCCTCGAGGGCGACGTGGACCAGCTCGTGACGGAGGACCTCGCCGAGATCGGGGGCCTCGGCCGTCTTCGGCGAGCGCAGGGTGATGAGCACGAGGTGGAGCGGGGAATACGCGACGCCCACGGCGTAACGAGGAGGCGGGTAGCCGACGGGCGCGAGCCCGTCCATGTCCTCGGGCGAGCGCGCGAGGCGCACCTCGACGTGGTCGAGCACGGTCTGGCCGAGCCAGGCCGAGAGCTCGGACTTGAACGAGTCGGCGTCGGGCAAGAGGGCCAGCGCGCGATCCTCGACGCTCTTCGGGTACGCGATGCGCAGCCACCCGTGGTCGGTGGACGTCATGTCGGCGCGCAGCGGCGGGATGGTGACCGACGTGGGCTCGAGGATGAGCGGCGTGTCGCGCGGCGTGGCGAGCGCGGGCGCGTCGTCGGAGGCCACCGCCAGCGGCGCGGCGAGCACCAGCGTGAAGACCGCGAGCAGCGCGAACCAGAGCCGTCGCAGGCGCTGGAGACTGAAGACGCTCATGGCGGCATCCGGAGCTGCAGGTGGATGGTATCGGTGGTCTGGACGCTCGTCGCGACGAGGACGCCGCCGCCAATGAGCGCCGCTGCGCCGATGGCCACCCAGAACCAGGGCGACTGCCAGAACGACTTGGAGTCCGAGCCGGCCGCGGGTGCGCCGGACTTGGGCGTCGCCGCCGTGACCGCGGGCGCCGCCTTGGCCGGTGCGGTCGCCGCCGGTGGCATTCCGAGCTGCTGGCCGAGGAGCTCCAGCGTCCCGTCCCAGCCACCCTTCGCGTCGGGCGAGTAGCGCGCGGCGTCGAAGGCGCGATTGTCGGCGTGGAAGACTCGTGCAACGGGCGGCTGACCATCGCCACCGCTGAAGACCACGACGAGTGCCCGCACCGAGAGCTTTTCGGCGATGGCGCCCAGCACCTGGCGCGACGCCGCGTCGTCGCCCTTGACGCCGTCGCGCAGCTCGATCAGCTCCGACAGCTCCGGCGAGGGGGCCGACTCGCCCGCCAGCACGCGGGCGCGCGCGTCGTCGATGTGGGCCGGGCGCAGCGACGGGTTGGCGTAGACCTTCTGCGCGAGCGGCCACGTCGCATCCGACATTCCCGAAGTGGCCACGACCGCGATGCCTTCCGGGCTCGTGGCCGGAGCCGTGCTCGCGCTCGGCGCGCTCGTGCTCGGCGGCGGCCCCTCCGCGCGCACGAGCGCCGGCCACCCGAGTGCCCCCGCCACGAGCAATACGGCCAGCGCCTGGCGCATGGGCTCAGCGATCTCGCGAGGAGGCGAGGATCCGCAGCAGGAACAAGAAGAGGTTCACGACGTCGAGGAAGAGACGGAGCGCGGCGCCGACCGCGTCGTCCTCGCCCTCGCGCATGATCCGGCTCGTGTCGAACAGGATGTAGCCAGCGAAGAGCAGGACGCCCACGCTGGCGATGGCGAGCTGCAGGACCTGGGCGTGGACGAAGATGCCCAGGATCATCGCGGCGAAGAGCACCCAGACGCCGATGTTGAGCGACGCGCCGAGCATCGAGAAGTCGCGCCGGCTGACGAGCACGTAGCTCGAGAGGCCGACGAACGCCGCGCCGGTCAGCAAGAACGCGTCGCGAACGGGCGAGGCGTCGAGCGTCTGGCCGTGGGAGGCCATGAGCTGCGCGAAGAAGAGCGAGGGCGCGATGAACAGGCCGGTGACGAGCCCGTAGCCGAACAACGCGACGACGTTGACGCCGG
Organism: Polyangiaceae bacterium; assembly: GCA_035470765.1. Taxonomy (GTDB): domain Bacteria; phylum Myxococcota_A; class Polyangia; order Polyangiales; family Polyangiaceae; genus DASXHD01. Next base: position 2,327 of record DATIQP010000987.1, read on the forward strand.
ACCGGCGGCGCAGCGCCGAGGCCGCGAAGAAGGCTCCGAAATAGAGCGCCAGGGTGACGAACCAGTGCTCGACGCCGAAGGCGACCAGGGGCGGCAGCGCCACGGACACGCCGGGACCGAGCCGCGACTCGACGGGCGTGCCGGCGTAGAGCGCGGCGAGCGCACCGACGATGGCGAGGCCGATGGACCCCGTGAACAGCAGGTAAACACGGCGTAAAAACGTGAGCGCCTGGACGGACCCGACGGGCGGCCGTTCGAGCGTCCTCGGCTGGAGCGAATACATGGTAGAGGCCAACTTAACGTCGGCGGCAAGAAGGTCAACTAGCCTGAATCACGGTGGGGGATGCCCATCTTTCCGCGCCGCCGAAGGGAATGCGGCGGCTTCGCCCGTTGTTCGGCGTTCCTCGTTCAAAACGACAGGTGCGCGAAGCCCTGCAGCAGCGCGAAGTGCACCGGAGCCGTGCGCTGCATGGCGTCGACGGCCGGGAGCGACGTGACGAGAGCGTGCATCGACACGGCGATGAGGCAGACGGCCACCGGCGGGCCGATGCGCGAGAGGACGCGCCGGTCGTCGAGGCTGCGCCGCGCCACGAACGCCAGGGCCAGCGCGCACGCGATCCCGTCGACGAACGCGGCTCGGTGGAGCTGAGGCAGCTGCGGGGCGGCTCGGGCGATGCGCAGGCCCAGCAGCAAGAGCGAGAGCCCGGCCGCGACGGCCGCGATGGCGACGCCGAGCGTCGGGCGCCGCTCGCGCACGGCGGCAACGATGACGCCGAGGCGCCGCGCGGTGAGCGCGAAGAAGACGCCGGCGCCGAGGGCGACGAGCGCGAACGTGGCTCCGCCGAGCGCGCGCTGGTGCGTCTTGGCGCGCAGGACCGCGCCCGCGACCGTGAGCGTCCAGAGCCAGGTGCTGGAGAAGACCACGACCGCGGTCACTCGCCCGAGCGCGCCCGGTCCGAAGAAGCCGCGCAAGCCGTCTCGCGCGAGGCGCGCGAGGGGCACCAGCACGAGCATCGGCGCGACGGCGAGGCCGGCGAGCACGAGCCACGCGCGCGTCGCGTCGATCTGGCCGGTCGTGCTCATCCGCAGCGCGCCCGGCGCCGACCCGAGCAGCGCGGCCAGCGCCGCGACTCCGACCGTCGTCCCGAAGCG
>DATIQP010000988.1:0-14950 GCA_035470765.1 Polyangiaceae bacterium
CAGGGCGATCGCGTCGTTCGCGCGACGCCTTCACGCGCGAGCGACTTCGACACCTGCGCGGATCCCCGCGCCTACCCGCGGCGGCACTGGCTCTGCGGGATCGGGCGAGCCGTCGTGCCGTAGAGGCGGGCGGAACGCCTCGCGCCGCGCGCGCGGGCGCGGGGCAGGGGCCAGCGTGACCGAGTGAACACGCGCGCAGTCGCGGCTAAGGGCTCCACGCGTTGCGCTCGTCGCCGAGCCGAGGATGCTTGGCATGCGCATCGTCGTGACGACCCTCGTTCTCGCGGCCACGCTCGCGTGCTGCCTGGTGACGCCGGCGCGGGCCGACGAGACCGACGAAGGCGAGACCGAGTGCAAGCCGGCGTGCCGGCTCGGCTACGTGTGCGAGGACGGCGACTGCGTCCGAGAGCAGTGCAAGCCCGCGTGCCGCAGCGGCTTCGTCTGCGTCGACGGGGAGTGCAAGAGCCCGTGCAACCCGCCCTGCGCGTCGAACGAGCGGTGCACCGCGACGGGAGAGTGCGTCCGGCTCGCGACGGAGCGCACTGTCGACAGCTCCGACGATCGCGACGAGACGCCCGCGCCGAGCAAGCCGCCCGCCGGCAAGACCGCCACGAAGTACCGGCCGAGCGTGGGGCGCGTCTACGTGGGCCCGATGATGCTGGCGCTCGCCTTCCGCGGCGTCCTCCTCGCCGATCCGGGCGCGAGCCTGGCCCTCGATTTCCACGTGGGGGACGATCGCGTCTTCTTTTTGGGGTTCCGCGGCGGCGTCGTGGGCGACTCGTCCGGCGTGATCGCCAGCTTCGATCTCGATCTCGGGTTCCGTCCGAGGCTCTACGAGGGCGAAGATGCCGGCGTGAGCCTGGTGCTCGGCGGCGGGATCGGAGCCAGCGTCATCGCGCTCGCGAGCTCGTCGTCCCTCGCGCTGTTTCACCTGCCCGCGCGCTTCGGGCCGTGTTTCGACTTCGGGGCGTTCACGTTCGAGCTGCTCGGGGGGCCGGCGCTGTTCGCGGCGAAGGGAGCGTTCGGGGCGTTCGAGGGGATGGCGGAGCTCGGGGGACGGTTCTGAGCTATGGCGCGTCACGATTTGCCGGCGTGTCGGCGTACTCTTTCGTGATGCGAGCCTCGCTGAGCGAGGCTAGGTCAACGGCGTCATCAGACCAGCTCGTCGGCGGTCGTGGCGCAGGCCGGCCCAGGGCCAACGTGGGTCAGCAATGCCAGTCGGAGTGCGGTCAGGTATCGTGCGACCCATGGGCCGTTCGGGATGCATGTTGTTGCTGCTTTGTCTTCCTGGACTGGCAGCCTGTCGCCGGGGCGAGAGTCAAGCCGCCACCAGGGAGGCCGGCGCCGCGCCGGCGTCGTCATCCGCGCCGGTGCCGGCATCGAGCTCGACCCTCGAGCCGGCACCAACCGCTGCGACAGCGTCGGGGGAGAGCGATGCCGGGGCGCGGGTCCACTGGCGGGTTGTAGAGAGCAAAGCGCCCGAAGGTGCGCGCGTCCTCGTGGACGGGCGCGGACCGTCGCCAAGCCCCCACGACCGCGAGGTCACGACGCTCGCGGCGGAGCGCAAACGAGCCCTCGACGCCGTGTCGAGCCGCTTCGACGAGAACCTCGACCCGTCCGACGGCAGCAAGAAGGCGGCGGGACTCACGATCATCGGAGCGTGGCAGGGCGCGTTCCTGCGTGACGCCACGAAGACGCAGCGCCTGTTACAAATCGCGTCCATTGCGACAGCCCCCGGCGGGAGTGCCCCTCTGGTTTCTCGGGGTCGGACGCTGCTCGCGCTCTCGGTGAACGATGCCATCGTGGCAACGACGGTCGCATCCGAGGTGATCGGGATCGATGACTACGATGGCGACGGGATCGATGAGGTCGTCGTGGGCTCACCGAGCCCCCCGGGCGGGTTTGAGGGGGTCATGCAGCGGCAGGTCGACATCTTTCGCTTTGCTCCACCCGAGGTCGACTCCGTGGTCCCCAGCCTCACCACCTTCGTCGATGACTGCCGGTCCTTCCAGCCACGGGCCTCGGAGACGGCTCGTCTGCTGCTGGCGAAGACGCCGCAGCCGACGGTGTTCCGAGAGGTCGTCCAGCGCCAGGCCTGCCATCGCAAGTGAGGTCTCCGCGTCCAAGCGCCGTGACCCTACGCGAGCTCGTCCGCCGACGCCGCGATCGCCGCTCGCACCACCCACGCCCGCAACGTCGCCAGGTCCGTGCACGCCTCGATGCGCGCGCGCAACCGGGGCTGTGGAGAAGTCAAGGCGCGGGCCGCTCACTCGACGGCGGCGATCCAAGCGGAGAGACACGACGAGGACTCGTCGCACGACGGCTGCGAGAGGCACGTCTGAAGGGCGGCGAGCGCATCGGGACGCACCCACGCCGCCGCCTGATTCAAGATGTCCTGCTGGGTGCTCGTGCAGCCCTGGGAGCACGCGCCGGCGAGCGCGTTGCAGAAGTCGTCGCCGGCGGTCGACGCCGCGGGGCCGCACGCCGCGAGGGCGGCGCTGTCGGCGAGCGAGGAACAGTCGATCTGCGCCACGCAGTCGTAAGCGCTCGCGAGGTCCGGCAGCTCGGTGGCCGCGTAGCGGTCGCAGTCGTGCGCCGTGGTGCTCGTGGTGTAGCCGCAGCTCGCCACGTGATCGAGCTGGCGGCGGCAGGCCGCGGCGATGTCCGCGCTGGGGTTGTTCGGCAGCGTGACCTTGTAGCCTTGCTCGACGCAGGTGTTTTTGTCGTAGTCGGAGCAGCTGGTCGACGAGCAGCTCGACGAGCACGCGCTGCTCGGATCGCAGTCGTACGAGGCGCCGAGGCAGGCGCTTTCGCAGGCGCTGCAGTTCGAGCTCGAGTGCGACTGCATCTGGTCGCACAGCGTCTCGAGGCACGTCTCGTAGATCTGCATGCTGCCCGAGGGCACCGAGGGATCGGCGCCACTGCAAGCGACGGCGGACAGGGCGGTGGCGACGGCGAAGACGGCGGAGCGGTGAGCGTTCATGCCGGCTCATTCAGCGCGTCCGGCCTGGGTGTTGTGCGGATTCGGCCGAGGCGCTGCGCCCCGGCGCCTGACCGCATGGGACGGCGCTAAGGAGTCACGCTTCGGAGCCTCGCGCGACCCTGATCGCGTCCGGATTGGCGGGCGCATACTGACGTTGGCGCTCCCACAGCCGCGCGCCCGTTCGAACCCGGAAGTAGATGGCGCGCACCACGTGGAGAGTCGCAGCGTCCGCTCTGCAGCTCGAGCAACGGGCCCTTCATCTGAACCCTCGCGCAACCATGCCCAACGGCTGTCGTTCAACGAGGCGCCCTAGCGCCCGCTTCCTCGATCCACGCTCGCAGGTGCTGGCTGAACATCCGGCTGAGCGGATCGGAGAACCTATCGACGTGCTCGGCGAACCTCGAGAAGTCGATGCAGCGTCGCCCCGGCTCGGCTTGCGGCATGAGATAGAGGACCTCCACGGGCGATTCGGTGGCGGCGACCGTGATCCGTTCGAGACGCGATGAGAGGCCCGCGCGCGGCGTCGGATAGATGTAGCTCGCAAGATCGGGCGGCAAAGTCAGGTAACCGAGGCGCTCGAGAACGACGGCGAGGTGGTGGTACTTCTGGTGAGCGTTCGTGGTCAGGAGAATCGCGCGGATGCCCTCGACAATCTTCTTGAAGCCCAGCCCCTGCGCGGCCTCGAGGTACTCGTCCTGCTTGTCGTTGAGTGATTCGGCATCCGTCTTCAGCTCTACGAAGAAAACGCGGCTGCCGTCCTTCGCGAAGAGCGCGTAGTCCACCTTCACCGAGTTGTTCGTCGGCAGCTCGGGCCAGATCAGGTCTCGTTTGAGGGGAAGCTCGGGGAGGATCTCGTCGGTCAGGGCTACCCCCGTGAATTCCTCGACGACGTCCCTGAGATAGACCGAGAAGAAGATGTCGGCGCGGCGTTCGAGCTGGTAGCTCGGAAGATGGCGCCACCTATCGAGGTTGCGAAACACCGTATCGAGGGGATCCATCGCGCCATTCGACGCTCGATTCGGGACGATGTCGACGCCCGCATGCTGACCAGGTGAACGCTCGCGCAGTCGCGCCCAACGGCTCCACCCGTTGCGCTCCTTGCGGGACCGAGAATGTCCTTCATTCCGGGGTGGGTGAAGGAGTGTGTGCAGATGAGCGTGTGGATCGATCGCACCGAGAAGATCGGGCGTTTTCTGCTCTGGCTGGCGCTCGCGGCGGCCGTCGTGATTGTCCCCATCGAGTATGTCGGCCACAAGCGCGAGCAGTCGAAGGCCGAGGCCGATCTGCAGGAGGCCGTGAAGAAGGCCGAGGCCAAGGCCGACGAGCTCGAGAAGGCGAAGGAGCGCACGCCTCGCATCACCCTCGCTTCCGTCGGCACCGTGCTCAGTGGGATCAGCTACTCCAAGGCGCAGGGGAGCCTTTTGTTCACGAACGTGTCCTCGAGGGCGGGCGTGCTGTGCATCGTCGCCGTGGCGCACAACCCCGAGACCAAGGAGACGAGCGAGTCCATCCCGGCGTGCCAGGAGGTCGGCGCGTACGCGTCGGCCGTGCACGTGGTGGCTGAGTTCGCGAGCAACGATCTCGCGAACACATGCCCGAGGTCCAACTGCTTGCTGACGTTCAAGGAGGCGCCGGAGGCGAAGGAGTGAGCGAGGTCATCCGATGCGCCCTCGTCCTGCGGATTGCCGCGTCTCTGGCGGTCCGAGAATAGCCTGAACGCTCGGGCAGTCGTGCCCAACCGCTCGACCGCCTCGGACGAGGGCGCGCGTTACATTGGGCGCGTGGCCTACGACCCGGAGAGAGCCAAGCGACGCACCATCGCCAACGCGCCCGCGTGGGTGAAACGGCACCTCGACGCGGTGCGCGCGGACCATCCGGACATGACCGACCAGCAGCTCATCGACGGGTTCGGGATCATCGAGGCGCTGGGGCTGGAGGAGACCGACGAGGAGTGGGACAGCTGACCGTGGAGACGATCCAAGCATGAGCGCACGCATCGTATTCAAGGGCAAGATCGCGGTTCGGCGCCTTCTCGCGGAGCAACGGGCCGCGCACAAGGTGTTGCTCCGACACGGGGGTGACGACGTGCTGTTCGAGGTGGATCCCGCCGAGCAGGACGGAGACGTCATCTCTCGGTTGGTCGTTCAGTTCGGTTTCCTGTTCCACGGGGTCGTGCGCAAGCTCCCGCGCCCGGCGCGGAACGAATGCCACGAGCGAGCGCGCAAGGCGCTGTCGGAGAACGCGCACAACGTCTTCGCGACCGGCTGGGCGCTGAGCGATGACGATCTCTGGCGACCCCATTCGTGGGTGCTCCGACGCGGCGTCATCTACGAGCCGACGCCGGTCGTTCGCGACGCGTACTTCGGGCTGGTCGTCAACCAGCCGTAGTGTGGTGGCAACGCGCAGACGACTCGCGAGTTACGTCGTCCCTCGGTCGGTCAGCGATGCGAGCACGTCGAATCCTTCGTCGAGCACGACGGAGCAGTCGCGGTTGCCGACGTGGCCGATCTGGAGCCCCACACGTTCGGCCGGACCGGGTTTCGCCTTCCACAAGCTGAAGACGATTTCCGTCCACTCCTCCCGCAGCGGGACGAGCACCCTGGCGCCATCGAACTGCGTTCCGGGAGCATCCTCGATGCGCACGGTGATGTCTCTCCGATCGGGCACTCGCAGCGACAGCCAAACCTTCCGACGAGGCTCCGAGCCCCCGTCGTCCGGAGCGAGTTGGACGCGAACCCGGTGGCGTCGCAGAATCGGGAGCATCGACTCTGCGGCGAGTGTGTAGGTCGGCTCCTGCGGCTCGGGATCCGGGAACGGCCCAAGCTCCTGGATGACGCCGACGTACGCGGCTGAGGCTCCAGCAACAAGCCGCGCGTCCCAGAACTGACGACCTTGCTCGAGCCATTGCGCCTGCGCTTTCGTCAGCGGCGCAGGCAGCGGATTCACCCACGTGATGCCTTGCTGTCGTCGCGCGAACGCGTAGAGGAACAAGGCTCCCCAACGGACGCAGCCCTCGACGTTCAGATCGCCAAACCCCGTGTCGAAGTGGTGCCGAACGGAGCGTGCGATGGCCGTCTCGTCGGCCACGCCGAGATCGATGCGCTGCAGAGGATACGGGCCGCCGATCGCTTTCGCTCCCGCCTCGACGAGCTTGATGAACCAGCCGGGATGCGGAACCTCGCCGAGTGGCGCGCTGGGTTCGACCGCGGGGGTAGCGACGGCCTCGGGGCTGCCACTGTCTTCATCGATCGTCTCCGCGTCCATCTCCGTCGCCTCGGACTCGGACTGCAGGGCGTCGGCCCCTTCGCGAACGAGCCAGCGTAGCGCGGCATTTGCCTGCTCGCTCGTGTCCCAGATGCGCGCTCGGCCGGTCGACGTCGTGAAACGTTCCATCGTGCCGTCGTGGTAGCGCACCATCGTGACGTGTCGCTTGAGGGGAACGGCCTCGGCGGGCTCGATTTTGCGCTCCCACCGGTCTGCGATCTTTACGTCACGAATTACGAAGACCTGGCGACCGGCCATTTTCCCTCTTCTGATCCGATATTACCCCCGACTGTCGATTCCATCTCGCTCACGGTGCGTTCACGGCTTCAGTTGTCGTAGTCGCCGTAGGATCGCGGTGATGTGACCGTTCTCGAACATGGCGAGCAGGTGCCCCTCGACGAAGCGATCGGCGCGCGCGTGAGCGGTGAGCAGCTTCTCGAGCGTCTCGAGGTCCGCGCTCTCCAGCTTCTGCGCATCGTCGATGTACGACTGCGCTTCGTCGTGCCAGCTCGGCCAGTCGAAGGGCACGATCCAGTGGTGGTCGTAGAGCGCCTGGTGGAACTCGCGGACCTCGGGAGCCAGGTGCGCGGAGGGCAGCGTGTGGCCGTAGTGCGCTTTCATCTCGCCGAAGCGGAACCCGGGCGTCTCGAAGGTGGGCAAGAAGCGCAGGAGCGCGTCGAAGTCCTTGCGCGTTCGCTTCGGCTTCTTCATCGCCCCCCTATTTGTATCGTGCTCTCGTGACGAACGGGTGGAGCGCTTGAGCGCGACTGGACCGGCGTGCAGGCGCTCGGGCGCGCCGGGGCGCGGGTGAGTTCTGGATGCAGAAGTTTGCGAGGCTGTCCTCACGAGCCAAGGGCTCCTGGGTGACGAGCTCGACGTCACGCGCGCGCGCCTCGTCGTGCGTCGGACGCGAGATCTTGATCAACCGAGGCCATTTGGCCCAGCCAAGGAGCTTGTGGTCCTCGCGCTAACGTGGTGCAGATGAATCTGCTGCCGTCAGAGCGTGCATCGAGCGCGTCGCGGGCTGGCATGGAGGTGGGAGATGAGGGGATTGCAAGCTTCCGGGAGTGGGCGTGCGAACGGCGCGCGTGCCGTCATCGCGCTCGTGACGACCGGCGCGATCATCGCCGCGTGGGCATGCAGCGGTAGCCCGGGGCCGGACATGGCGGACGCAACGACGTGCAGTCCGGGCCAGGTCCAGTGCGGAGGAGCGTGCACCGACCTCTCACGCGATCACGACAACTGCGGCGCGTGCGGGAGCGCGTGCAAGCAGGGCGAGCTCTGCTCGCAATCGCACTGCGCCACGAGCTGCGGCGGTGGCACCACCCAGTGCGGGAACACCTGCACGATGACGCAGAACGATCCGCAGAACTGCGGGAGCTGCGGGACGTCGTGCAAGAGCAACGAGTTCTGTTCCGCCGGCAAGTGCACCTCGACGTGCGGGACGGGCACGACAGCGTGTGGGCAGTCGTGCGTCGACACGAAGGTCGACTCCAACAACTGCGGCTCCTGCGGGACCAAGTGCGTCGATGGCAAGGTGTGCAACAACGGCTCGTGCGCTTCCGCGTGCGGTCAGGGCTCCACCCTGTGCGGCGGCGGCGACGCGGGAAGCCCCTACTGCGCGCTCACGCAGACGGACAACCACAACTGCGGCTCGTGCTTCAACGTCTGCGGGCAAGGAGAGCTGTGCGCGAATGGCACGTGCACCAACGCGTGCGCGGCTGCCGACGGTGGCGTCGAAACTCTCTGCTCGCAGGACGCCGGGCCGCCCTACTGCTCGAACCTGCAAACGGACAACGCCAACTGCGGCAGTTGTGGCACGGCATGCTCGCCCGATGCGGGTGGGGGGACGTGCTGCAGCGGAACGTGCGTCGATCTGACGGACGACAAGAACAACTGTGGCTCTTGTGGGAACGTCTGCGGTGTCGGCAGCTGCGCCGGTGGCCAGTGTGGATGTTCCTCCATCCTGGTGGCGACCGGTAGCGCGGGGGCCAGCGCCGCAACGGGAGCTTCGGGGCCCGTGACCGGTGACGCCTGCTACGAGCTGTGGGGGAAGACATCAATCCCCGACGGTGGAGCCGGCCCCGGCGTGTATCTCGGCGGCGGGCAGAACATCCCTGGACAGGGCGATTTCGTCATCTACTGCTACCCGTCCTTGCTCGGCGTCGAATGGAACGCCAGCCAAGCGTTGGAGCTCGCCGCATCGTGCAGCGATGGCAACTGGCATCACATCGCAGCGTGTCGCCAGGCCAACGACGCTGGGACGGGGTTCCAATTCACGCTCTTCTTCGACGGCGTTCAGCTGGGCAGCAAGGCAGGGACGATCAACAGCACCGCGGGAATCCTCACGGTGGGAGGCTGGGGCTCGTACCCACCCGAAGCGACGGGCGTTCAGATCGACGAAGTGCGCATATCCTCCACCCTCCGCTACACGGCGAACTTCACGCCGTCGCGGCGCTTCAGCCCCGACGCGCAAACGGTCTCGCTGTATCACTTCGATGAGGGGACCGGAACGACGAGCGCCGACTCGTCGGGCAATGGCTACACGTTGACGTTCAGCTCCGGGGTGACATGGCAGACCACCTGCCCGTGACGCCAGTCCCCACACTCGGTCGCCTGCAACGATTCACCGCCACATCTTCCACAGGGCTTCAGTGAGTGGCTGCTCCAGCTGAAAGCGCACGCGCAGGGGCTCTTCGCCCTCGTGCGAAACGTACTTCACCGGGCCGAGGTAGGTGAAGTCCTGGTGCGACTCGTACTGGACGAAGAGATGAATCGTGCGCGGCTCGTCGAGCACCCCGCGCTCCTGCTTGGTCAGCGCCACCGGCGCCCCTCCGTGCTCGGCCCGGACGAGCGCCGCAGACCGCCCCACAGTCTTCGTCTTCCCCATGGGTCGAGAGTATCCAGCGACGAGTTCTGGTTGCAGAATTTTGGGAATCATGAGTGATTTACGTTACTTCCAGATCGCGATCCGTGCGGGACCAATCGCCCCGCCGCCCCCTCCGGCGATCTCGATCCTCACTCTGCGCCCACCCCTTCGCCGAAGCGCCCCCAGCGGATAGTCGCGACTGCGCGCGCGTTCACTCGGCGTGTCCTTGGCGCGGGGAAACGTTGTTTCGCGGAGGGCCCGCGGCTGCTTGCGACCGGTACGACCCCGTCGTCAGGGCGACCGACGACCCGGATCAGCTCGTGCCGCGGATCGTGGTGCACCGCCACTCGTCGTGAGCGTGCGAATCAGGCACGCCTTCGCCGCTACTGCCGCAGCAGCACGGACGTCGAGACACTCGGTACGACGAGATCGGGCTTGCCGTCCCCGTTGAGGTCCGAGAAGAAGTTATGCCCCGCGAGCATCCACGGACCGGTGATGATGACGGCATCGTCGAAGCTCCCGTCCCCGTGACCGGTCATGATGCCGAGTTGCTCACCGGCCGAAAGCACGATGTCCATCAGCCCGTCGCCGCTCGCGTCCTCGAACCCGTAGCCGACCTCGGGCACGGCCGCGAACTGCTGGAGGAGCTTGAAGCCGCTCCCGTTCTCGTTATGGAGCAGCAAGAGCGTGTCGCCGGTCCCCGTGACCACGTCGACGAAGCCGTCGCCGTCGATGTCAGCGAACCACGGGTCCCGCAGCGATCCGTCCGACGTGTAGACGACCTGCACCTCACCGAACTGGCCGTTGCCCGCGCCGAGCTGCGCCAAGATGCTCGACCCCATCCTGTAAACGAAGTCAGGCTGGCCGTCGCCGTTGATGTCTGCGACCTTCGGAGCGTCCGGGGTGCTCAGGCTGAAGAGCTTCGTCGACGAAGCGTCGGAGTTGATCGAGTAGACCGTGGTCTTGCCCGACTCGTAGCAGAGCGCGTCGTCCCAGCCGTCGCCGTTGAGATCGTGCGAGTAGTCGCAGCCGACGGGGAACGTCGAAGCCTCGAAGTAGTGGGCGAAGGAGCCGTCCGGGTTGGCGAGAAGCACCACGGGAGGCAGGCCGGACGGAGTGTCCGTTTCGACGATGTCGTCACGCCCGTCGCCGTTGATGTCCATCACCGTCGGCTTCGACCCACCCACCACGTTGGCCGGCCCGAAAGTCCCCGCACCGGCGTTCAAGAAAGTGAAGCTCTTGCCGTAGGAGCAGCTCACGATGAGATCCGGGAGCTTGTCCCCGTTGAAGTCGCCGGTCTGGACCGACGCCGCATCGCAGTCCGCGGCGCTCAGGATCTGGGGCGCCTGGTAGACCAGCGCGCTGCCCGAGTCGTGCAGGCCTGCGCTGCCGCAGGCGAGGGTGGAAGCCGAGAGGGCGAGAACCGTCAGGGAGAGCACATGGAGCTGGCGCATGCCGCTCCTCGACCCGGCTTCACGGGAGGTTGCGGGAAATCGTGACCGCGCTGCCCACCGACTGGCCCGGGCCAACCCGCCGCTGGCGCGGGCCAGTCGGCGCTCCCGATTCAACGCCGACATTCCCGCGATCCGCCCCCGGCATGAGGTGTGCTCTCCGGGCGACGCCCGATGCCCTCGTCACTGGAGCACGACTTCTTCATCCAGGCGTTTCGCGACGAGCCCGATCTCGTGGGTGAGTTTCTGCGAGGCCTCGGCGTCTCCATCCAGGGCCGCACGAGCGCTGTCGATGCAGCGTTCTCGGCTCCCGTGGTCGGTTATCAGGCGGACGCGGCCTTCCTCGTCGGGGGCGTTCTCGTCGCCGTCGAAGTCCAGCTGCGCAAGGATCCGCGCAAGCATACGAGCTGGCCGATCTACGAGGCGACCGCGAGGGCACGTCATCGCGCCGCGTGCGTGCTCGTCGTCACGCCCAACGCGACCGTCGCGCGGTGGGCAGCCCAGCCAATACCCCTCGGCCCCTCGGGCTCGGTCTGCCGCCCGTTCGTCCTCGGTCCTGCGCAGATTCTCGCCGATCCGTCGCTCAGGACACGCCCCGGAGTCGCCACGATGGCGTCAGTCGCTCACCCGTCGGACGCAGCGCTCGCGGTGGATGCGATCATCGCGTGCGAAGCGCTGCCGGAAGACCAACGCAAGCTATACTCGAACGTAATCCTGAGGGCGCTCGATGATGCCGCCCGCCATGCCGTGGAGAAGAAGTTGGTGGACCTAGACAAGTGGAAGCCCCTGCACCCGTTGGTGAAGAAGCTCGAGAAACTCCGCGCGACGCTGGTCGACGAAGGCCGCGCCCGAGCCGTCATCGCTGTCCTCGAGGCTCGAGGCATTCCCCTCTCCGCCGCCCAGCGCAAACGAATCCTCGGGTGCCGTAACCACGCTACGCTCGACCGCTGGATCTCCCGCGCCGCCCGCGCCGAGCGCGCGCAGGACGTCTTCGCCACACCCCCACGCCCCCGCGCCAAGCGCCCCGCCCCTCGCCCGCGCGCAAGTCGCTGAACCTCACGCGCCCCCGCGCGCTCTCCCCATCCTCCCCGTGCGGCGCAAGCCGCACGTGGGGAGGACGAGACGCGCGCAGGCTTGCAAAGCAAGCCGAGCACGTCTCGAGGAGGGGCCCCCTCATCCCTCATCTCTCCTCTCGCCGATCAGTTACACGTCGCCCCCGTGCGCGTCAGCGTCGCCACGCAGCTCTGGCTCGAGCCCGTGCCCCCGCAATCCACGGTGAGCGTCTGCGAGGTGGCGTCCCAGGTCCCCGTGCAGCCCGAGCGCGAGGTGGACCCCTCGGTGATGAACGCGCCGCTGAACGAGCCGTCCGCGCCGATCGTCGTGCTCCCGTTGAGCGCCCGCTGCGAGCCCGCCGGGTTCGAGATGAAGCTCACGCCGCAGCCCACTTGCTGGACACACTGCGCCGCGGCGCTGGCGAGATCTCCGCACCCCGCGCCGCTCAGGGCGATCGAATAGGCGCCGTGCTCGTCGGGACACGTGGCGGCATCCGCGCCCCCACCGTCGGCCGCGCCGCCCTTGGTACCGGCGCACGCCGAGAGCGCCACAAGGAGAAAGCTCGCGTACACGCGCATCGAACGGCCTCCACGGACATACTCCGCGCAGGACGACGAGAGGGCAAGCGTGTCCTACATCGCGCCCATCGCGCCAAACCCGGCGCCGAGCCCGCTCGCGAGCATGGCGAGCACGGCGACCGTGAGGACGACCGCGCCGTCGACGGCCGCGCCGATCGCGAACCCCGTGGCGGCGTAACTCCCCACGCGCTTCTTGAGGTGCGCGACCTGCTCGCGTGGAACAAGCACCAGCGGCCGATCGCCGTCCTGAACCGCGACCCCGTCGGCGTCGCTCGAGGAGACCTTCCCCGAGGCCTGCGCGCCGTCGGTCTCGAAGACCCTCACCTCGTCGCCCACGCGGGCGTCTTCGACCGGCGCGTAGCGCGGCACCGCGGCGCCGATGCCGGCGCCGAACGCCATGCATCCGGAACAAGCGAGCGACATCACGAGGGCAAGGAAAAGCGCGACCTTCTTCATGCCCGCAATGTGCCTCGCGCGGCAGGCTCCACCATGTGCCGGAAGTCACACGCTCTCCGTCTGCGTTGTCGGCCGATCCGGCGCGACCTATGCTCCCGGAGCGTCATGCTCGTTCGGTGGATCGACCTCGCCCGGACGGCCCGCCTCGTCTCGGCCGACCTCACCGGCTTTCTCCTCCGGCTGGCCGTCTCCGATCCCGCCACCCTTCCCTCGACCGCCACGGCCGCCGGCCTCGAGGACATCGCCGCGTGGTTCGGGCGCACGCTGCGCCGCGCCGGCATCGAGGTCGACGTCCTCGGGCGCGAGCGCGTGCCGCGCGAGGGCGGCGTCGTCTTCATGTGGAACCAGGAGACGCACCTCGATCACCTGGTGCTGCCGGTCGCCATCCCGCGCCCGTTCTTCTCGCTCTACAACAACGAGGTGGCGCGCTTTCCGATCTACGGCCGCCACATGCGCCGCAGCGGGCACGTCCACGTCGACCGCAACGACGAGCCGCAGTGGCGCGCGAGCGTCGAGCGCGCAGCCGAGCGCGTGCGCCGCGGCGAGACCGTGCTCGTGAGCCCCGAGGGGACGCGCAGCAAGGGCGGCGAGCTGCTCCCGATGAAGCGAGGCGCCTTCATCCTCGCCGTGCGCTCCGGCCAGCCCATCGTCTGCGTCACCGTCATCGGGGGCCACGAGCGGCTCCCGCGCGGCAGCGCCGTCGTGCGCGGCGGCCCGATGCGTGTCGTGCTGGGCGAGCCGATCGCGGTCGCCGGGCACTCCGAGGATCGTCTCGAGCCGCTGAAAGAACAGGTCGCACGAACCTTTCGCGACACCAAGACGCGGCACGCGCTCGCGATGACTACCTCGCGCCCAACCTGAGCGGCATGTTCGGCGGCACGCGGCTCCCCGACTCGGAGGCCTGGAGCCTGGGCATCCCGCTGCGGCTCGCGCTGAACCTCCCCGTCCATCGCGCGGAGTCCGGCCGTCGCCTCGGCACCTCGCTCAACGTCGATCTCACGCCCGCCTACAGCTTCGGCGGCTACGAGCTCCCGTCCGGCTTCCAGCTCGGCTCCGTGGTCGGCCTGAGCTTCGAGATGTATTGAGGGAGGCGCCTCACTTCGGCGTCCGCTTCATCACGGTGCCGCCGCCGCCTGACGCCATGTTGGTCCAGTAGACACTCGTCGCATCGACGGTGATCCCGCTCGGTCCATTCTGCCCCTCGGCGATGGCCAGCGGCACTCCGCCGCCGACCGGCACGCGCATGACGGAGCCCGTCGGGGTGTCGTACGTCGCGAAGTTCGTCCAGTAGACGTTCGTGCCGTCGCTCACGACGCCCAAAGGGGTCGGCTGCCCGACCGCGAGCGCGCTCGGCGTGCCGCCCGCGATCGGCACCGCCATCACCGAGTCCGTCGTGGTCCAGTAGACGTGGGCCGCATCGACGGCGAGATAGCTGGCGCCCGTTTGGTTCGTCGCGAGCGCGACGGGCGCACCACCGCCGACGAGCGGCGCCTTCATCACCGTGCTCGTGGCGATCCAGTAGACGTTCGTCGCGTCGACGACGAGCGCGCGCGCACCGTTCGGGGTGGCGATGAGCGTCTGGGGCACGCCTCCCGTCAGCGGCACCTCGTCGATGCCTGTCGCCGTTCCCCAATAGATGTTCGAAGCGTCGACGGCGATGAACGCGGGCCCGTCCTGCGGGACGAGCGTCACCGCCGCGCCGCCGCCGACCGGAACGCTCTGGATGCTGCCGACGTGAACCGGAACGTTTTTTCCTCCCCAAGTCGGAATCGGCCAGATCACGTTCCCGCCCACCACGGCGACGCTGCTCACATACGGTCCCGCGTTCGGCTGCGAAGCCAGCACGATGGGCGTGCCGCCGTCGATCGACACCTTGACGAGCTCGCCACCCTGGTTCGCCCAGTAGGCGCTCGTGTCGTCCACTGCGATCCCCCACGGGCCGACCTGGCCTGAGGCGAGCTCGACCACGCACGCGGGCGTGCACGCCGCGGCGTCCTGCGTGGTGTCCGTGGCGTCGCTGGGAGAGGCGTCGGGAGGCGACGTGCCACTCTCCACGCCCCCGCACGCGGACAGACCGAGGGCGACGAGGAAGCCGCCCATGAGCTCACGTAGGTCCGCGTGTCCAACCACTCAGGAATCATAGCTCGTTGCGCACAGCGACGCGCGAGCCGATCGGTGCCCCTTGGGTTCGGAGCGAGTCCGGGTAGATTGCCGCCATGCCGCCGCGCTCCGATGCGCTCACCCTCTCGCCCACCTCCGATCCCAAGGTCTTTCTCGGCCCCGGCGGTGCACGCTT
>DATIQP010000989.1:0-3291 GCA_035470765.1 Polyangiaceae bacterium
AAGGGCGCGCGCTACACGCGCGGCCGGGGGCCGCTGCGCGTGTGCGCGGTGCGTCGCTGCCGCTCGAAGGGCGATGCGCTCCGGCTGGAGATGGCGGTCAAGCGACTGACGCGCGATCGGAAAGAGGCGCTGGTCGTCGGACGGCGGCTCGCCGCGTTCGCACGGCGCGTCGAGGGGAGATCATCGAGTCGGACGGCGCATTCTTCGACGTGAGCGCGCAAGCGCTGCAGGCTGCGAACCGCGAGACGTATCGCACTCGCCAAGATTGGTGACCTGGAATACCCATTGCTGACACCTTCGAACCCCCAGGGATGAACATGAGACGACAGATCGAAGCGGCCCTCATCGTGAGCCTCGTCGGGGCCTCCGCGCAGGCGCAGAACGCTCCGCCGACGGGGGCGCAGACCGGGGCTCCTCCGGCGGACGTCGGGGCAGCGGTCGCGGCGCCCAAGCCGATCGCCGCGCCCGAGGAGAAGAAGGCATCCACCGACTTCTTGAACGCCGCGGTCAACGCAGGCGGGCAGGTCACCACCGGCAACTCGCGCCTGATCGCCGTCACCGCGGGCGGCAAGCTCGACGCGCGCGTCGGCAAGGAGGGCTTCGGCGCTGCGCTGATTGCCAACTACTCGACGGCCTACGAGCTCTCGAAGCCGGCGACGGCGACCACGCCTCCCGTGCCCGGTCGGTTTCACGACAGCGTGCGCAACCTGCAAGGCAAGCTGCGTTACGACCGCTACCTCCTGCCGGACTTGAGCGTGTTCGTGCAGCTCACGGGGACGCACGACCCCTTCCAGGGCGTCTCGTTTCGCTTCAACGTCGACCCGGGCGTCAAGCTGTTCTTCTACAACCGTCCGCAGACGAAGTTCTGGGGCGAGCTCGGTTACGACTTCGAGTACGACCTGAACTACACGACCAACTACGGACTCGAGCTCGACCCGGGCCTCGGTGGCTTCGTCGTCGACTCCGCGGGCCTGCCGTACGTCGTGAACACCGACATGACGATGCACTCGGTGCGCGCGTATGTGGGGTTCTCGCACGCGTTCAACAAGGAGGTCCTGTTCACGACGGGCCTCGAGCTGCTGCAAGGCTTCGGCGGGTCGGGTGACGGCGTGCCGGCGGTCCCGCCGGGCTACACCGCGTCGCAGGTGGACCTGGTGACGCTCAACCTCACGCGGACGCGGCTGAACTTCAACGCCGCGTTCACCGCGAACCTCGGGGCCGGCCTCTCTCTCGCGGCGGGCTTCGCGGCGCAATACAACAGCGCGCCGCTTCCCGGGAAAGAGAAAGTCGACACGGCCAGCACGGTCACCCTCATCTACACCTACAGCAAGACGCCGCCTCCACCTCCGCCCCCGCCCCCGGCTCCGCCTCCGCCTCCGCCTCCGTCGGCGGCTCCGCCTCCGCCTCCGCCTCCAACCGAGCCCGCCCCCTGAGCGGAGCGGCGCTCACGACCCCACGGCCTGCGCGCACACGATCGGCAGGACCTCGCCCGCCATTGCGTCGATCCGGAGCGCGGCGTAGGGATCGCCGCGCGTCTCGCCTCGGTTGACGATCGCGATCGGGATCCGCCGATCGCGCGCGCGCAACACGAAGCGATACCCGCTGAAGACGGCGAGCGACGAGCCGACGACGACGAGCGCGCTCGCGCCGTCGAGCATCGCGAACGCCGCGTCGACCCGCTCTCGCGGCACGCTCCCGCCGAAGAAGACGACGTCCGGCATGAGAACCCCTCCGCACGCGAGGCACGGAGGGGTGCGGAAGCCGTCGACGAGCGGCGCAGGAAGCTCGGCGTCGCCGTCGGGCGCGATCGGCGCCTCTCGCGCCGACAGCCCTGGGTTGAGCTCGAGGAGGCGCTGCTGGAGCGTATCGCGTGGCTCGCGCGCGGCGCACGAGAGGCAGCGGACGTCGGCGAGCGCGCCATGGAGCTCGAGCACGTCGCGGCTGCCGGCCTTGTGGTGCAGGCGATCCACGTTCTGCGTGATGAGCCCCGTGAGGCGGCCTGCCGCCTCGAGCTCGGCGATGGCGCGGTGCGCGGCGTTGGGCCGCGCGCCCGCCATGCGCGGCCAGCCGATGGCGCTGCGCGCCCAGTAGCGGCGGCGCGTGGCCTCGTCCCCGACGAAGTCGCGGTGCTGGATCGGGTTGCGCGCGCGCGCGCGCGTCTCGGGGCCGCGGTAGTCGGGGATGCCCGACTCCGTGCTGCACCCGGCGCCGGTCAGCACGGCGACGCGCCCTGCGCGGAGCCACGCGCCCAGCTCTTCCACGCTCCGTGAAGTCACGGCGTGAGCATAACGCGGCCGACAACGCGGCGTGGAGCGCCCGTCAGGGCCCGCGATCGGCTGCTTGCCCGGAGGCTCCGTTCACCGGGCCACCCTGGCCCGCGGTACCGTGAACGAACGCGGGGCTGTTCTGAAGTGCGACCGTGCCCGCGTCGCCGCCGTTGAAGACGGCGTACGAATAGCCACCCGCGCCGCCGCCCCCGTGCCCGCCGCCACCGCCGACGCCTCCCTGGACGCCGGTCGCCAGTGTGTAGTCACCGACGGTGGCGCAGCTGGCCCCGTTGTTGATGCAGGAGAGACAGAGCTCTTGCTCGGCGGTTCCGGCTCCGCCGGCTCCGCCCGTTCCGCCCGCCCCTCCCGCGCCGCCGTTCCCGCCGTTGCCGGCGGTGAACGATCCACCGAGGAGCGTGATCTTCGCGTTCCAACCGTACACGGCGATGCTACTGCCGCCGCCGCTGCCGCCGCCGCCTCCGCTTCCCGGCGAGCCGCCACATCCGCCGAGCGGGTTCACGCAGCCAGACGTGCACACGTTGGGCTGGCAGGTGGTCGTGCAGCTGGTGCTCGTACTGCAGGAGCCGGCGCTTCCCGTTCCGCCGTCCGACGACCCCAGCGCTCCGGAGGACGGCTGGTAGCCATTCTCGGTGAACGATCCCGCGGTGGCCCCAGGGCCATCGCCCGCAGCCACGCCCGCCCCGCCGTCGCCCTGGGCGCACTTGGTGCTTCCGTCCGCGCCGCCGGCGCCGGCGTCCCCGTCGGTGCCCGCCCCCGCCGCGCCGAGCGTGACGACGACGGACTCGAGGGTGATGCTCGCGTCGCGCGCGCGCACGCCGTAGATGGACTCGCCGGCCGCTACGGTCGTCTTCCCGAGAAGGCTCATCAGCCGCAGCGTCGCAGCGCCCGTGAAGCTGGCCGTCACGACGGTGTTCGCCGAGTCGGGCATCTGGATCTTCACCGCGCTGATCTCGTCGCTTCCGCAAATCGGCACCCACTGGGCGCTCAGCGTGTCCCATCCGCC
>DATIQP010000990.1:0-3510 GCA_035470765.1 Polyangiaceae bacterium
AGACCGTGCGGTTCATGCGGACGTTGCAGCTCGGGCACGGGATGTAGATGACCTCGGCCTCGTGGGGCAGCTGGGGCCTCTGGATGCGGGGGCCTGCGTGTGCCCCGCCCTCCGGCTTCGGCTTGGGCCGGTGCTCGGCGACGAGGCGGGCGAGCGTCGCGTTCGCGACGAAGAGACCACCGCAGCGCTCGCACTCCGCGATGCCCGCGGCGTCGTCCTCGACCGGAGCGAGGGCGCTGAGCGGGCCGCAACCGCGCGGGCAGAGGAGCTGCGTCGGCGCCGGCTCCGGCTCGAGCCCCAGGGCCGCGCCGCAGCTCGCGCACGACTCCGAGCCGACGGGGTTGAGCGTCATGCACGCGCCGCAACGCACGGCGGGCCGCTCGGCGCCGCACCGCGCGCAGAGGCGGGCGTCGGCCGCGAGCTCGGCGCCGCACGAGGTGCAGCGGTTCGCCGCGCCGCCCGAACCGCGGTAGGGCCCGTTCATCCTTCGAGGATAGCGCGCGCGACGCGTTCGGCGATGGCGAGCGCGGCGGTCAGCCCGGGCGACTCGATGCCGACCAGGTTCCACACGCCGCTCGCCGCGTCGCGCTCGATGACGAAGTCGCTGCCGCGCGCGAGCTTCGGGCGGATCCCGGCCATGTCCGGCTCGAGCTGCTCCGGCCGGAGCGAAGGCAGGTAGCGCGACGCGGCCCGGTGGAACGCCGCCCGCCTCCCCTCGTCGACGGAGTATTCGATCGCCGCGACGGGCTCGGTGTCTGGGCCGAGGCGAACGGAGCCGTCGAGCTCCACCGTCGCGTGGATGCCGAGGCCCTCGCCGTCCTTCGGGGGCATCGGGTAGACGAGGCGGCTCACGAGCGGCGCGCCCTTGATCCGGAAGTAGTTGCCCTTGACCCAGCGCTGCCGGTAGCCGCGCGCGTCGACGTCGATGCCAAAGAGCGCGGCGACCGCGTCTGCCACGAGGCCCGCGGCGTTGATCACCACCGGCGCACGCACCTGCTCCTCGCCGGCCGCGCCCTCGCAGCGGAGCAGCCACGCGGCGCCGTCCCTCTCCGCGCCGACGACCTCGCGCCCGCACGCGAGCAGGCCGCCGCTCGACGCGAGGTCGGCCGCGACGGCGTCGACGAAGCCGTGAGTGTCCACGATGCCGGTCGCAGGCGACTCGAGCGCGGCGGACGCGCGGACGTTGGGCTCGAGCTCGGCGACGCGCGCGGCGCCCACGAGGCTCACGAGCGCGCCGTTCCTCGTGGCGCGCTCGGCGAGCGCCTCGAGCAGCGGCACCTCGCCCGCGTCGGCCACGACGAGCTTGCCGACCCGCTTGTGTTCGACGCCGCGCCGTTCGCAGTAGGCGTAGAGCTGCGCCGCTCCGCGCACGCAGAGCTCGGCCTTGAGCGAGCCCGGCTCGTAGTACAGGCCCCCGTGGATCACCTGCGAGTTGCGCGACGTCGTCTCGGTGCCGGGCTTCTTGTGCCGCTCGAGGACGATCGTCGGCAAGCCCCCCGACGCGAGAGCGGCGGCGCACGCGAGACCGACGATCCCACCTCCGACGACCGCCACCTGGGTGTCGACCACCGCCATGCGCCGGTTGTAGCTATACTCCGCCCACCATGCCAGCGCGCCGCGACAGAGATCCGCGTCCCCGCAAGCCGCGAGGTCGACCCGCGAAGGCGCGCCCGGCCATGTCGCGGCGCGATCGGACCCAGCGCGCCCTCCACGCGCTGCTCGGCCTCACCGAGAAGCTCACCGAGAGCCGCCCGCTCGAGGAGTCGCTCCGATCCGTGACCGAGGCCGCGCTCGAGCTCTTGCCGGGCGACCACGCATCGATCCGCCTGCTCGACGGATCGCACAGCGAGCTCCTGAGCGGCGCGCGCTCGGGAACCGGCACGACGGCGCGGCCGATGAACTTCCGCCGCGGCCAGGGCCTCATCGGCTGGGTGGTCGAATACAAGGAGAGCGTCTGCGTCGACGACGTCGACCGCGACCCGCGCTTCGTGCACGCCAAGCAGGCCTTCGCCATCAAGTCCCTGCTCGCCGAGCCGCTCTGGTCGGCCGGGCAGATCATCGGCGTGCTCAGCGTCTCGTCCCCCAAGCGCAAGGCCTTCGACGTCCACGATCAGCTCATGGCGCGGCTGCTCGCCAACTGCAGCACGCCGCCGATCGAGCGCGCGCGCCTGCGCCGCCTCGCCATGACCGACGATCTGACGCTCGCGTACAACCAGCGCTACCTCTCGCCGCGCGTCAACGAAGAGATCGAGCGAGCGCGCCGCAACGGCCAGCCGCTCTCGATGCTCCTGCTCGACCTGGACCACTTCAAGCGCGTCAACGACGAGTACGGCCACGAGGTGGGCGACACCGTGTTGCGGCTCTTCGCGGACCGCGTGCGATCGATCGTCCGGCGCGTCGACGTCTTCATCCGGCGCGGCGGCGAGGAGTTCTTGCTCCTGATGCCGGCGACGGCGCTCGAGCAGGCCCGCGCCACGGCCGAGCGCATCCGGCGCAACCTGGGAGACGCCGAGCTCGACGTCGGCGGGGGCCGCCACGTCCGACAGACGGTGTCGATCGGGGTCGCCGGCTGGAACTTCAGCGAGTCGCCCGAGGCGCTCCAGCGCCGCGCGGACGTGGCGATGTACGCCGCGAAGGAGCAGGGTCGCGACCGCGTCGTGGTCTCGGCCGCGCCGGTGACCCTGCTTCGTGCGCAGGCCGCCAAGTAGCTCCGGTGGCGTTGAATTCCTCCGCCGGCCGGGCGTCCAACGCGGGCGGTTCTGGAGGTCTTCTGCTATCTTGGCCGCCACACGCATCATGGGTAGAGCCGTAACGTTCGCCAGACGAGTCGGTCTGTGGATCGTCGGGCTGTTCCCGCTCGGCGGTGCGCTCGCGAGCATCCTGTTCGTTCTCTGGACGAACGGGCGGCTCCAGCAAGGCGCCGCGCGCGGGCTCGGGCAATGGCTCGTCGCCAGCCTCTCGCACCCCATCGGCGCCATCGTCCTCGTTCAGGCGCTCTACGTCGCCCTCCAGTGCGTGCTCTGGCAGAGGTACCGGCCCTTCGAGCGGGCCCTGGGCGCGGCCTGGCCGAAGGTCACCGTCGTCATCCCCGCCTTCAACGAAGGGCCCATGGTGGAGCGGAGCATCCGCTCCGTCGCTCGGAGCCACTACCCGGCCGAGCTGCTCGAGATCATCGTCGTCGACGACGGCTCGCGAGACGACACGTTCTTCCACATGCAGCACCTTCGCCGCGAGTTCCCCTCGCTCGTACGGCTGATCCGCTTCCGGGGAAACCGCGGCAAGCGCGCGGCGCTCGAGGCCGGGTTTCGCGCCGCGACCGGCGAGATCCTGATGACGATCGACTCGGACAGCGAGATCGACCCGGAGACCGTCCACGAGATGGTGACGCCGTTCCTCGCCGACGCCCGGGTGGGTGCGGTCGCCGGACGCGTCGCCGTGCTCAACCGCGACAGCGTCATCAGCCGAATGCTCGAGGTGCAGTACGCGCTCGCGTTCGACTTCGGGCGCGCC
>DATIQP010000991.1:0-13652 GCA_035470765.1 Polyangiaceae bacterium
TTCGCTAGCGACAATATGCTTCGTCCTCATGGAGCGTCGGGCGATACAGCTGCGGGTGGCCGGGCAAACGTACAGGGTCGTCAGTACGGCCGACGAGCCGGAGCTCCGCCGCCTGGCGTCGCTCGTGGACGACCGGGTGGGTCAGCTCATTCCGAAGGGGAAGACCGTTCCGGCCCAGGCCATCTTGCTGGCGGCGATCGCCCTAGCCCACGACCTCGAGGAAGAACAGACGCGGCGTCGCTCGCTCGAGCGCCGTACGCGTGACATGCTGCGCCGGGTGCTGATGCGGATCGACCACGCGCTCGAGGCTGAGGCCGAGGCCGCAGACGCCGAGGAGTAGTTTCACGTGAAACGCCCCCCCGCGGCGCTCGCGCACCTGACCGCGGAGCTCGAGCGCCTTCAGGCCGCGGACCGCCTCCGCGTGCGCCCCGAGCCCGCCCCCCGCCTCTCCTTCGCCTCGAACGACTACCTCGGTCTGGCGACGCGGCCCGCCGCAACGGGCCAGAGCGGGGCCGGCGCCTCACGCCTCATCGTCGGCGAGCACCAGGCTCACCGCGATCTGGAGCGCGCCCTCGGCGACTGGCTCCAGGCCGAGGACGCCCTGCTCTTCTCCAGCGGCTACGCCGCCAACGTCGGCTGCCTTTCGGCGCTCCTCCACCCCGACGACCGCGTCGTCAGCGATGCCCTCAACCACGCCTCGATCATCGACGGGATCCGCCTCTCCCGCGCCGAGGTCGTCGTGGTCCCCCACCTCGACCTGCCCGCCGTCGCCGCGGCGTTGAGCGCGCCGCGCCGGGGCCGAGCCTGGGTCGTCACCGAGTCCTACTTCAGCATGGACGCCGACACCCCCGACCTTCGCGAGCTGCGCCTGCTCTGCGACCGTCATGGGGCCGGCCTCATCGTGGACGAGGCGCACGCTCTAGGCGTCCGCGGGCCCGACGGGCGCGGTGGCTGTGCGGCCGCCGGAATCGAGCCCGACGTCCTCGTCGGCACGCTCGGGAAGGCCCTCGGGGCATCCGGCGCCTTCGCCGCCGGTTGCCGGGCGCTGACGCACTGGCTCTGGAACCGCGCTCGGTCCTTCGTCTTTTCCACGGGGATGAGCCCGGCGGTGGCTCACACCGCGCTCGCTCACCTGGAGCTCGCCCGCAGGGAGCCTGCGCTGCGCGAGCGCGTCCTCGGGCTCGCCTCTCGCTTCCGCGCCGGTTTGACGGGCCTGGGTGCCGACCTACTCGGCGAGGGGCACATCATCCCCTGGGTGCTCGGTGGCGAGGCGCGCGCCCTCCGAGCCGCTACCGAGCTCCGGCGCCGCGGCGTCCACGCCGTCGCCGTCCGACCGCCCACGGTGCCGAGCGGAACGAGCCGGGTTCGCTTCACGATCACCGCAGCTCACGACGAGGCGTCGGTCGACCACGCCGTTGCGATGGTTGCCGAGACGTTGCAATGCCTGGACGGCTGATCGTCGTCACGGGGACCGACACGGGCATCGGCAAGACCCACCTCGGGAGCGCGCTGCTGCTCGCCGCCAGGGCGCAGGGCTACGCTGCCATCGGCTACAAACCGATCGAGTCGGGGGTCGACGGATCCACGCCGACCGATGCGGACCGGCTCCGGACCGCATCGACTCCCGAGTTGTTTCACGTGCAACCTCCCGGGGTCGCCCTTCGCGCGCCCGTCTCCCCACACCTCGCCGCCGCGCGCGAGGGCGTTTCCTTGCCGTGGAGCGAGATCGCCACGTGGATCGCCGGCACCCGATCCGACACCGCGCTGCTCGTCGAGCTACCAGGCGGCCTCTTCACCCCCCTCTCGCCGAGCCTCCTCAACGTGGACGCCGTGAACGAGCTCCGTCCCGATCTCACCGTGCTCGTCGCCCCCGACCGGCTCGGCGTCTTGAACCACGTCCTCGCCACCCTGGCGGGAGCAAAGGCGCGAGGCGTGGTGCCAGGGGTCATCGCGCTCGTCGCCCCAGAGCACGCGGATGCGTCCACGGGCACGAACGCAGCCGAGCTAAACCGGCTGACGGACCCGACCACCCTCGGGCCTTGGCCACGCGCGACGGCGCAGGAGCTCGCGGCCCACCCGGCCACCTTGGAAGTCACCCGCCGGTGGCTTGTGGGCTGACCCTCAGTCGCCCTCTATCCATTTGATATCGCGACGCTTTAAGCGTATGCGCAAATTGCGCGTCGTGTGTGACCACGACGACAGTCGCGCCACCCTTTGCTTCTTCCGCGACCACGTCCACCAACTGCTGGGTCGTCTTGACATCGAGGCCGGTGGACGGCTCGTCGAGCAACAGCAGCTTCGGCCTCTGCACCAGGGCGCGCGCCAGCGCCACTCGCTGCCGCTGCCCCCGAGAGTACGTCCGAACCGGGCGGGTCGCGAACTCGCCCAGGCCGAACCGCGCGCGAGCGTGCTCCACGGCGTCCGCCGGCGCGCTAGAGAGCCGGGCGGCCAGCGCAAGATTCTCGTGAGCAGTCAGATCGCCGTAGCAGAGCGTGTCGTGTCCGACCCAGCCGATGCCGCCCCGCACCTGCTCGAGCGTCGTCCCGAGCTCGCCGTAGTCGACGCGTCCGGAGGTCGGGCGAATCAGCGTCCCCAGAATGCCGAGGAGCGTGCTCTTGCCCGAGCCGTTCGCCCCCTCGATGACGACGACGTCCCCGGCCTGGAGCCGCAGGCTCGCGTCGACGACGGCGCGCACGCCGCCATAGCTCTTGCTCACGTGCCTCAGCTCGATCACGAAACTCCTTATCCCCCATTTCGCTACCCGAGCCGACCGTTTTTGCCTCGTGTCGTGCGTTGATCTTTCCATGCTACGCTTCGCAGCATGACCGCAGCCGCAGCGGTGCGACCGGAAGAGCTCCCCGCACTGCAGAAACTCCGGCAAGCAGTCGAGGGTGCTCTCGAGGGCAAGCAGGAGTCCGTCGAGTTGGCACTCGTAGCGCTCCTCGCTCGAGGCCACCTGCTCATCGAAGACGTCCCCGGCGTCGGCAAGACGACCCTCGCTCGCGCGCTCGCCAAAGCCGTGGGCGGCGAGCTTCGCCGCGTGCAGTTCACGAGCGACCTGCTCCCGAGCGACGTGCTCGGCGTCTCGGTCTACGACCAGCGCTCGAGCGAGTTCGTCCTCCGGCAGGGGCCGATCTTCGCCAACATCGTGCTCGCCGACGAGATCAACCGCGCCTCTCCGCGCACGCAGTCGGCCCTGCTGGAGGCGATGAACGAGGGTCAGGTCTCGCTGGACGGACAGACCATCCCGCTGCCGGATCCCTTCCTCGTCATCGCCACGCAGAACTCGCAAGACTTCGCGGGAACGTTCCCGCTGCCCGAGTCGCAGCTCGATCGCTTCCTCGTCCGCATCCGGCTGGGGTACGCCCCCCCCGAGGTCGAGATGCGCCTCATCCTCGAGGGCAACCTCGACCCGGTGCGCGACATGCCGTCGGTGCTCGATCCGGCCCGCCTCGTGGCGCTGCAGCGCGAGGTCGATCGCGTGACCCTCGACGGAGCGCTCGCGGGCTACCTCCAGGCGCTCATCGTCGCCACGCGATCGGCGCCGAGCCTCTCGCTCGGAGCATCGACGCGCGGCGCCATCTCGCTGGCGAAGGCGGCTCGCGCCCAGGCGTTGCTGCGGGGCCGCACCTACTGCATCGCCGACGACATCCATGACCTCGCGGTGCCCGTCCTCGCACACCGCGTTCGCCTCGCTTCTCACGCGGACGGCTTCACTCCAACGCGCGACGAGGCGGAGGCCGCCGTCCGGGAAATCGTCGCCCGCATTCCCGTTCCGCTCTGAGGGGCCGCGGTGGCCTCGCGCTCGAAGCAAGAACACCACGCGCCCGCGGCGCACGCCACGGCCCCAAAGCGCCCGCGGTGGCGGCACATCCTTTCCCTGCGGAGCCGCCAGCCGCCGCGCAGGCTCAAGTTCACGCGCGAGGGGAAGTTCTTCGTCGGCATCACGTTCGGCGTCGGCTTCGCGGCGCTCAACACGGCCAACAACCTCCTGTACTTGCTGCTCGGGATGCTCCTCGCGCTCATCGTGGTGAGCGGCGTGATGAGCGAGCTCTCGCTCCGCGATCTCACCGTCGTTCGCAGGCTGCCGCTGCGCGCCCAGGTTGGCCGCGCGCACCTGGTCGAGATCGAGGTGTTCAACCACAAGGGCCGCGTCCCGTCATACGCCATCGAGGTCGAGGACCTGCGCGCCGCGCAGCCGGCCGACAAGCGCTGCTTCTTCCTCAAGATCAGCCCGAAGTCGGCGCAGGTCGCCGCGTATCGACGCACGCCGGCACGGCGCGGTCGTGACGTCCACGTCGGCTTCCGCATCGCGACGCGATTTCCATTCGGGCTCTTCGAGAAGTCTCGCGAGGTGCCGGCGGGCGGCGAGCTCGTCATCTACCCCGCGGTCGACTCGGTGCAGCCGCCGCACGGGAGAGCAGGGCGGAGCGCCGGCCGCGAGTCGTCGCTCGGGCGGGGCCACGGCGAGGACTTCCTCGGCCTGCGCGCGCTCCGCGACGGCGAAGACCCCCGTGACGTGCACTGGCGCAAGACCGCCGCCATCGGGCTGCTCGTCGCGCGCGAGCGCGCCCGCGAATCGCGCCCCGACGTGACGCTGACGCTCGACGTGCACAAGCCCGCCAGCGCGGGCGACGACTGGGACGCCGCCTTCGAGCGCCGCATCCGCGACGTCGCCTCCCGCGCCGTGGCGCACCTCAAGCGCGGCGACGCGGTCGCCATCCGCACGACCGCAGGCCTGGTCGCCCGCGGAGATCGCTCGACGGGCGCGGACCCGGTGCTGCGCTTCTTGGCGCTGGTCGAGGCGCAGCCGGCGCCGGCCCGCCATCCCGCCATTACGCCCGACGGCGACAGCTCCGGCGAGCGCGTCGTCAAGAGCCCGGCGGTGGCCTGATGCGCTTCGGCCTCGTCCACCGCGTGATGACGGATGCGCTCGCCGTGCTCGGCATCCTCGCCGTCGTGAGCACCGCGACGCTCGGTCCGTGGACAACGGTCGCCCTGCTCGCGGGCCTCGTCGCCGCGCTGGCGATCCCCGAATCGTGGCAGACCCGCGCGCTGTTCCGGCACGCGGCGACGTCCGGCATGTTGCTCTTGTTCGTGGTGTCGACGGCACGCCTCGTGGCCGGCCAGCCGCCCATCGACGTGATGGTGGAGTTCGCGGCGCTGCTCCAGATCATTCGCCTCGCCACGCGGCGCGGGGCCGCCCACGACCAGCAGATCATCGTGCTGGCGCTGCTGCACTTCGTCGCGGGGACGGTGCTCGGCGGCGGACTCGCGTATGGGCTCTGCTTCCTGGGCTTCTTGATCGTGGCGCCGGGCGCGCTCGTGCTGTCGCACCTGCGACGCGAGGTCGAGGGCAACTACCGTCAGGGCGCGCGCGATCGCACCGGCTTGCCCGTCGACGTGCCGCGCATCCTGCGCAGCAGGCGCGTCGTGGGTCGAGGCTTCCTCGCGTCGACGTGCTTGATCTCGGTGCCGATCTTCCTCTTCACCGCCCTGCTGTTCGTGCTCTTTCCGCGGGTGGGGTTGTCCCTTCTGCTGCTCAACCACAACCACGGCGATCGCATGATCGGCTTCACCGATCACGTGAAGCTCAACGAGGTCGGAACGCTTCGCACCAACTCCGCGATGGCGCTCCGCTTCGAGGTGGCCGACACGCCCGAGCCCGCGCCCGCGCGAATGCTGCTCCGGCTCCGCGGGACGGCGTTCGACACCTACGACGGCTTGGCGTGGGCGCGCACGTCGTCCGAGCGGCAGCCCGCCGGCCGGCGCGGCGACCTGTACCCCCTGTTTCGCGAGCCACGCAAGACGGACCGGAGGATCTCCTTCGACGTGGAGCCGATCGATCCGCCGGTCGTCTTCCTTCCGTCGCGAGCCGTCGCCGTGCGGCTGAAGCCGCAGAGCCAGTCCGTGATGAGCGACTCCGTCTCGCTCCAGAAGGGGCCGGAGGCGGAAATCCGTTACGCCGGCGGCGACTCGCGCGGCGTCCGCTACGACGCCTACGTCGCGCCCGAGACCGAGATCGTCTCCGAGGTGCTGTCTTCCCAGGATCGAGCGCGCTACCTCGCCGTCCCCTCGCTGCCCGACCGCATCGCGAACCTCGCCCACTCGTGGGCCGACCCGCAGCCGACGAGCTGGCTCAAGGCTCATGCCATCGAGGAGCACCTCCGCCACGACTATCGCTACGACGTCGCCTCGCCCTCGGGCGCGGCGACGCAGCCCCTCGACGACTTCCTCTTCGTCTCCAAGCGCGGGCACTGCGAGTTCTTCTCGACGGCGATGGCGATGATGCTGCGCGACGTCGGAATTCCTTCGCGCAACGTGACCGGCTTCGTCGGGGGCACCTACAACCGCTTCGGCCGATACTACGCGGTACGCGAGGGCGACGCCCACTCCTGGGTCGAAGCGTACATCGACGACACGACGCACCCCGCGTGGCTGACGTTCGATCCGACGCCGGCGGCCGGAGCGCAGCCGCTCGGCGAGACGACCGGCGCATGGGTCTACGTCCGCGACCTCGTCGAGGCGGTGTCGCAGCGGTGGAACCACTACGTGGTCAACTACGACCTGCGCACCCAGTGGCACCTGCTCGAGCTCCTGCAAGGCGGAGGCGCGGGCAAGGGCCAGAGCCCGCTGCGCCACTGGAGGTACGCCCTCGGCGCGTTCGCGACGAGCATCCTCGCGTACGCGCTCTGGCGCCGCCGCAGAGCGCGCACGAAGTCGCCCGCGCCCACCGACAAGACTCGCCCGAACAAGGCCCTGGAACAGGCCGCGATGCTCTACCGTAACCTGGAGCAGGCGCTCGCCTCGCACGGGCTCGCGCGAGCCCCGTCGCTCCCCCCGCTCCGCTTCGCCGAGGAGCTGCGCGCCCGCGCGCACCCGCTCGGCTCCGAGGTCGTCGAGCTGACGAGGATCTATTTGTCGGTGCGCTTCGGGGGTGACACCTTGAGCGACGAGATCCTGCGCGGCTTCGACCGGCGCGTGCGCGCGGTCCGCTCGTGGAAGCCGGCCCAGGCGTCGGCCTGAACGAGGCGTCGCGGGTGTCGGGATCCGGGCGTGTGTCGATCCAAGGACACCCCGGGTGGCCCAGATGTCGCGGTGCGGACCACCATGCCACCCCGGCATCGAGCGAAACCCGCGAGATCTCGACTCGAGGCTGCTGGCACGGCTCTCGCACGGAGGCTTCGCATGGCACGCTCTCCTGCTCTCGGCTCCTGGATGGGGCTGCTCGCAGCCCTCACGCTGGGCGGCGGTGCGGGGGCGGTTCGTGCCGAGGTTCGCGCGGACGAAGTGCCTTCGAGCGACCAGCTCCGCCTCGTCGTCCAATCGTACGAGGCGCCGGCCGGCTCTCGCTCGGTGCCGCGCAACGCGCAGCCGCTCGGCTCTCTCCAGCGCGCGGTCACCGCAGAGGAGCTCCGCCGCGGCGTCGTGCTGGACGTGCCCTGCGTCGGCCCGGCCAAGGAGGCGCCGCTGGTGGTCGCCTGGGTCGAGCACGGCCAGCCCGATCTCGCGTTCGACGGCCGCAAGGCACGCCCCGGTCGCGGGTCGCTCGTCGGCTACGCGCGCGGCGGAGAAGTTTCGATCCAGCTCGGTCGGCGCGCCACCTAAGGTCACTGGCGCAAGACCATCAACTCACGTCGTCTGCCGAGTAGCCCGCGGCCGCCTCACGGCACGCAACGACCCTGCGCGTTCGACCAGAGCTCGGTGACGTACACGCCCTCCTGCATGACCTGATCGGGGCAGAGATCGGCCACCTCGCCGCCGTTGCTCGCGATGTCCACGTCGCTCACCCACCCGTGGAAGGGCTCGGGATCCGTGGTCGCCTCGCTGAGCTCGTGGGACGCCGCGTAGAGCGAACGGCCCACCTCGCACGGCGGCAGCACGACGTAGGCCTCCCACCCGTCGAAGGCGTGGTAGCCGGTCGCGTCGATGCACGTCTGGTACGTGTACGAACCGCGGTGGCCCAGCGCGACGTTGAGGCCGTCGGGCAGGTAGAACACGTAGGCCTCCGCGCCGGGGATCGTCAGCGCGGGCGGCGTGCCCGCGTCCGCGTCGCCGTGCAGGAGCGTGGCGATGCGTCCATCGAGGACCAGAAGCTCGACGAGGCCCGTCGTGCCGTCGATGTCGCCGGGCTGGAGCAGTGTGCTGGTGGCGATGCGCGCGCTCCCGACGACCGCGCCGGAGCCCACGCCGTACTCCTTCAAGAACCCCCAGTACGGCGAGCTCACGAGCCAGTCGAGCAGGGGGTCGACGCCGGGCATGCCACCCGCGTCGACGTCGCCGACGTAGACGACGCCGAGCTGGATGTTGGGGACGATCACGCCGTCGTGGGGGGTGAGCCGCAGGCCGGCATCGAGCGGATCGAGCGGGGCATCGGTGTCGGCGTGGCCGGTGCGATCGGAGCCGGCGTCGGCGTCGGGCCCGTCGGATGGATCGCCGCCGCACCCCACGATGAGCGAGGCGATGCCGAAACCCACCGCGCACGCCGCTGAGACCGCCCAGCGCATGCTTCGACGATGACCCAACCCGCGGCCTTCGTCGAGCCGCTTTACCCCCTGCGAAAAATCAGATGTCGAGGTTCTTCACGTTCAGGGCGTTGCTCTCGATGAACTGGCGGCGCGGCTCGACCTGGTCGCCCATGAGAATCGTGAAGATCTGGTCGGTCTGCACGGCGTCGTCGAGGCGGACCTGGAGCATCACGCGGCCGTTGGGGTCGAGCGTCGTCTCCCAGAGCTGCCCGGGGTTCATCTCGCCGAGACCCTTGTATCGCTGCAGGGTCACGCCCTTGCGGCCGCGCGCGTCGAGGTACTCCCAGAGCGCGTCGGCGTCCTCGAGCTCCTGCTCCTTGTCCTTGTCTTTTGCGCCCTTCTCCGACGTCTCGCGCACGAAATACGGGGCCGGGCCGATCGAGCGCACGTCTTGCTCGACCGCGTAGAGCTCCTCGTACTCGGCCGAGTCGACCAGGTGCCAGTCGATGACGGTGGGCCGCGCCGCCGAGCCGGGACGCGGGGTGATGGTAATCGTCGCCGCGCCGTGCTCCGCCTCCCAGCCGACCTCCGTGGTCAGCGGGAAGATGTCCGGGTATTTCCTCTCCAGGCGCGCGCGGATCTGCGGCACCGCGGCCTCCACCTTCTTGCGCTCGCGCAGCTCGTTCTTTCCGAGGCCCGACGCTCGCAACACGCTCGCGATGAGGCGCGCGTCGGCGCGCCGGTCGATCTTCGCGAGCGCGCGGCGGAACAGGCGCAGCCGCTCGGCGAGGCGGAGCAGCGGCTCCCCCGACAGCGTCGGTCCTCGCGAGGCACGCACGGCGATGTCGCGCACGCCGTTCTCGAGGAAGTAGCGATCGAGCGCCGCCTGGTCCTTCACGTACTCGGCCTTCTTGCCCTTGCGGACCTGGAAGAGCGGCGGCTGCGCGATGTACAGGTAGCCCCGCTCGAGGATCTCCGGCATCTGCCGGTAGAAGAACGTGAGCAGCAGCGTGCGGATGTGGCTGCCGTCGACGTCGGCGTCGGTCATCAGCACGATGTGGTGGTAGCGCAGCTTCGTGATGTCGAAGTTGCCGCCCTGCTCGGGCGTGCCGATGCCGCAGCCGAGCGTCGCGATGAGGGTGCCGATCTCCTTGCTGTCGAGCATCTTGTCGAGACGCGCGCGCTCGACGTTGAGGATCTTGCCGCGCAGCGGGAGGATCGCCTGAAACTTCCGGTCTCGGCCCTGCTTCGCCGAGCCGCCGGCGCTGTCTCCCTCGACGATGTAGAGCTCCGCCTCCGCGGGGTCGCGCGACTGGCAGTCGGCGAGCTTGCCGCTCAGCGTGCTGTAGTCGAGAGCGCCCTTGCGCACGCCCTCGCGAGCCTTGCGCGCCGCCTCGCGAGCCTTGGCCGCCATGACGGCCTTCTCCATGATCTTGCGCGCGGTCTGCGGGTTCTCCTCGAAGAAGCGGCCGAGCTTGTCGACCATCACGTTCTCGACGATGCCCTTGACCTCGCTCGAGACGAGCTTGCTCTTGGTCTGCGAGTCGAAGGACGGATCGGGGTGCTTGACGCTGACGACGGCCGTGAGGCCCTCGCGGATGTCCTCACCCGAGA
The DNA here is from genome assembly GCA_035470765.1 of Polyangiaceae bacterium. Lineage (GTDB taxonomy): Bacteria > Myxococcota_A > Polyangia > Polyangiales > Polyangiaceae > DASXHD01. The sequence goes on from DATIQP010000991.1 coordinate 10,083, forward strand.
GGCCGCTCTTGACGTCCTTGAACAGGTTCTGCGCCTGGCCGTAGTTGTTGAACACGCGCGTGAGCGCGGCGCGGAACCCGGTGAGGTGGGTGCCGCCGTCCTTGTTGTGGACGTTGTTCGTGTAGCAAAAGATCTGCTCGACGTAGGACGCGTTCCACTGCAGCGCGACCTCGACCTCGACGGGCGCGCTGCCCTCCTGGGGGCCACCGCCGTCGCGCTCGGGCACCTGCTCGGCCTTGAGGTAGACGACGACGTCGTTGACGGGCTCCTTCGCCTTGTTGAGCAGCTCGACGAACTCGCGGATGCCGCCCTTGTACTCGAACGTCTCGCTGCGGTGCTTGCCGCTGTCCTCCACGCGCTCGTCCGTCAGCGTGATGACGAAGCCGGCATTGAGGAACGCCAGCTCGCGCAGTCGGCTCGCGAGGATGTCGTACTGGATCTCCGTGATGGTGAAGATCTCGTGGTCGGGCTTGAAGGTGATCTTCGTGCCGGTGCGATCCGTGTCGCCGATGACGGTGAGCGGGCTGACGGGGGCGCCGCGCCGGTACTCCTGGAAGTGGACGTGGCCCTCCCTGTAGATCTCCATCTTGAGCCACTCGCTGACCGCGTTGACCGCGCTCACGCCGACGCCGTGCAGACCGGCCGAGACCTTGTAGCTCGAGTGGTCGAACTTGCCGCCCGCGTGGAGGACCGTCATGACGACCTCCGCCGCGCTCACGTCACGGCCGAGCTTCTTCGACATGTCGGCGTGGATGCCCGTCGGGATGCCTCGGCCGTTGTCCTCCACCGTCACCGAGCCGTCGAAGTGGATCGTCAGGTCGGTGCGGTTGCAGAAACCGCCGAGGTGCTCGTCGACTGCGTTGTCCACGACCTCCCAGACCAGGTGGTGCAACCCCGAGCCGTCGTGGACGTCGCCGATGTACATGCCGGGTCGTTTGCGCACGGCCTCGAGCCCTTCGAGGACGGTGATGCTCTCGCTCCCGTAGGTGGAAGGCGGCGGCGGCGTGGTCGGGTTGGTGACGTTGGCGTTCGACATGGGTATGGAGACTTCTCGAATTGAAGAGCGCACACTTCAACGATTGAGCGCGTCCGTTTTTGGCGCATTGAAGCCACCCGGACGGCGAAGAGGTTTGGAGTATACCCCGGACGGCCCCTCGAAGCAAGGCAAAAGCCGCCCTATTCATGTGTGCTTTCAATGACTTAGCGGACCTTCCGTCCGCCCGCTCACGGCGCGTCGAAGAGGGCCTCCGCCGGGGTCGTTTTCAGGCCGCGATCAGGAGCTCAGCCGGCCCGCAACAATCCTGAAATCGACCCGGCCACTTCCCGAATCGCCCTCGAGCTGACCCAGATCTCGCGGGATGAGCTCGGGCCTGGTGGTCGTCAGGAAGACCTGGCCGCGCTGGCTCGAGAGGAACGCGAAGAGTGCGGCCGTACGCTCCGCGTCGAGCTCGCTCGAGACGTCGTCCAGCAGCAAGATCGGGTGCGCATCGCGCACGCGGCCGATGACGCCGAGCTCCGCGGCCTTGAGCGCCAGCACCAGCGCGCGGTGCTGGCCTTGCGAGGCCGTGACGCGCGCCGGCATGTCGCCGACGAAGAGCTCGAGGTCGTCTCGGTGCGGGCCGATGGACGCCGAGCCGCGGCGCCGATCGCGACCGCGGTTGGCTCGGAGTGCCTCGCGGAAGGCGGCCGCGTCGTCGGGCGCGGAGGCCGCGTACTTCCCGTTCATCTCGAGGCCGGCGGGGGCGATTCGCGAGAAGGCGGCCCTCGTCGCCTCGATCACGTCGCGCGCCGCGGACGCGCGGGCGCGCATCACCTCGAGGCCGTGCTTGACGACGAGCTCCTCCCACTCTTCGAGGTCTCGGGCCGCCTCGCCGCGATCCTCGAGGGCGCGCTGGCGCTCCCGCACGGCGCGCTGGTATGCGCCGAGCTCGGCGAGTGACGCGGGGTTCGAGTACAGCGCGACGCGGTCGAGCAGCGTCCGTCGCTCCCCGCTCGAGCCCATGCTCAGGTTGAGCGACGCGGGGGAGAAGACGACGATCGGCGTGCGGGCGGCGTACGCGGCGGAGCTTCGGGGGCGTGTGCCGTCGATCCGCAGCACGCGCAGCCCGCCGCTCAGGCCCACGCTCTGCTCCCTGCGCACGCCGTCCTCGTCGATCTCCGCCCGCACGCTCGCTTGCTCGGCAGGCGGGTGGCGGCGGAGCAGCTCCGCCGAGCGCGACGAGCGGAAGCTCTTGGAGGTCGCGACGAGGTAGATCGCCTCGAGCAGGTTGGTCTTGCCCTGGCCGTTGTCGCCGTGGATGACGTTGAAGTGCGGCCCGAGCTCGACGTCGACGCTCTCGAGGTTCCGAATGGAGCGCACCGCGAGGCGCACGATCCGCAGCGGCCTCATGAGGCGCGCGCCCTGCTCAGATGCGCATCGGCATCACGACCGCGAGAAACTGCCGATCGCTCGCCGGCCGCACGACGGCGGGATCCAGCTCGCCGCTGAGGCCGAGGATGACTTCGTCCTCGCTGAGCGCGCCGAGCACGTCGAGGAAGTACTTCGCGTTGAAGCCGACGGTGATGGGCGGCCCGGCATAGTCGATGGGCACCTCGTCGGAGCCGTCGCCGCTGTCGGGCGACTCGCTGCTGATGCGCATCATGCCGCCGTCGAGCGCCAGCTTGACGCCGCCGGTGCGCTCGCTCGCCGCGATGGACACCGCGCGCAGGGCGTCGGCGAGCGGGCCCCGGGCGACGCGCACCTTCTTCTCGGTGGCCTGAGGAATGACCTGCGAGTAGGGCGGAAACTGCGCGTCGACGAGCTTCACGCTGAAGGTCGTGGAGCCGGCCTGGAAGAAGGCGCTGGAGCCGCTCTGCGCGATGACGATCTCGGGCTTGCCGTCCTTCGGGGCTTCGGCGACGAGCTCTTCGCAAAGCCGGCGCAGCTCCATGATCGCCTTGAGCGGGATGAGCATCGTCGCCGTGGCCTGGCGACCCGAGACCTTGACCTCCATCTTCGAGAGGCGATGGCCGTCGGTCGTCACCATGCGAACGACGTCGCCGTCCCACTCGAACAGCGCCGAGTTGAGGTGTGCACGCGTCTCGTCGGTCGACACGGAGAAGTACGTCTTCTGCATCAGCTCGGCGAACACGTCGACGCCGAGCGCGAGCGTCGGCGCGCCCTCCGCGGGAGCGGGGAGCGGCGGGAAGTCATCGCCGGGCATGCCGCGCAGCGTGTAGCGACGCGGGCTGCCGCTGGCCTTCAGAGTCGTCGCGGCGCCGTCCTGGGTCATGATCTGGATTGGACCCTCAGGCATCATGCGAATGCGCTCGAGCAGATCCTTGGCCGGTACGGCGACGCTTCCGCCACGCTTGACCTCGGCGGTGACGCGTCCTGCGATCGACAGATAGAGATCCGTCGCCGCCACGCGGAGCGCGTTGGGGCCGTCCACGGACATCAGGACGTTGGAGAGCACCGGCATCGTGCTCTTGCGCTCGGCCACGCCCTGCATCCTGGCTACGAGCTTGAGCAAATCCTTCTTGGCGACCGAGAGCTCCATTGAACCAAGGGTCGTTTACCAGAAAGCCGCC
>DATIQP010000992.1:0-5777 GCA_035470765.1 Polyangiaceae bacterium
CTTCACCCCTTGCGGGATGGGGAAGTTGACCGGGTGCGAGAAGCCGAGCGAGAGGTTGAGGACCTGGCCCTTCACCTCGGCGCGGTAGCCGGTGCCGACGAGCTGCAGCGTCTTGGTGTAGCCGGTCGCCGTGCCCTGGACCATGCCGTTGATGAGCGCGCGGGCGAGGCCCTGGAAGCGCGAGCCGTCGCGGCCGCCGATCGTCGGCGCGACCTTGACGGCGTTGCCTTCGACGGAGACCTTGACGTTCGGCGGGAGCTTGCGCGTCAGGCTGCCTTTCGGGCCCTTCACTTCGATCGCGCCGTCTTTGAGCGTGGCGGACACGCCCTTGGGCAGATCGATCGGGCGCTTGCCCGTGCGGGACTGCTTCAGATCTTGAACGGGGGCTGCTTGCGTCATGGCATCACCAAACCGAGCAAAGGAGCTCGCCGCCGACGCGCTGCTTGCGCGCGTCGCGGTCGGTCATCACACCGCGGCTCGTCGACAGGATCGAGATGCCCATGCCGGAACGGACGCGCGGGATGCGGTCGTGCCGGACATAGACTCGGCGACCCGGCGTCGAGACGCGCGAGATGCCGTCGATCGCCGCCTGGCGGTCGTGGCTGTAGCGGAGCACCACGGTGAGGATCTTGCGACCCTCCTCGCCGCCGACGCGGACGTCGTCGACGTAGCCCTCGCCCTTGAGGACGTGGGCGATCTGCTCCTTGAGCGCCGAGTGGGGGATGTCCACGCGGTCGTGGCGCGCGATCACGCCATTGCGGATGCGCGTGAGCATGTCGGAGATCGGATCGGTCATCATGTGATCACCAGCTCGCCTTGGTGACGCCCGGCACCTCGCCGCGAAGGGCGAAGAGCCGCAGGCAGATCCTGCAGAGCTCGAACTTGCGGTAGTAGCCGCGCGCGCGCCCGCAGACCTTGCAGCGGTTGTGGTGCCGCGTCGAGAACTTCGGCCGGCGGTTCAGCTTCGCGTATTGACTTGCTCGAGCCATGCGTCACGCACTCCTGAAAGGCATGCCGAGGTGCTGCAGGAGCGCCCGGCCTTCTTCGTCCGTCTTCGCCGTGGTGACGAAGCTGATGTTGAGCCCTTTGATCACGTCGATGCGGTCGTAGTTGATCTCGGGGAAGATGATCTGCTCCTTGAGGCCAAGGGTGTAGTTGCCCTTGCCGTCGAAGGCCTTGCGCGAGACGCCGCGGAAGTCACGGACGCGCGTCAGCGAGATCGTGATGAGGCGGTCGGCGAACTCCCACATGCGCGCGCGCCGCAGCGTGACCATCACGCCGATCGGGAGGCCGGCGCGGAGCTTGAAGCTCGCGATGGCTTTCTTCGCGCGGGTGACGATCGGCTTCTGGCCGGTGATCGCCCGGATCTCCTCGACCGCGGCGTCGATGATCTTCGGGTTGGCGACGGCCGCCCCGAGACCCATGTTCACGACGATCTTCTCGAGGCGCGGGACCTCGTTCGGGTTCTTGTAGGAGAACTGCTTGGTCAGCGCGGGGATGACCTCGTCGCGGTACTTGAGGAGGAAGCGCGGCGCCTCGATCTCCGCGGTGGAGACCACCTCGGCCTGGGGCGCCTTCTCTTCGTGTTGCGGTCGGCCCTTCTTCGGGGCCCCTTGTTTCGTGGCTGCCATGATCGTGTTCCTCAGGTCGCCTTAGCCGGCGCAAGCTCTTCACCGCTCTTCACGGCGACGCGAATCTTGTGGCCCTTGTCGTCCTTGCCGGTGCGCACGCGGGTGCCCTTGCCGGTCTTCGGGTCGACGGGCATCACCTTGCTCCAGAAGATGGCCGCCTCGCGCTCGAGGATGCCGCCCTGCGGGTTCTTCGGCGTGGGGCGCATGTGCCGCTTGACGAGGTTGACGCCCTCGACGACGACCTTGCCGAGCTCGGTGTCGAGCTTGAGGATCTTGCCCTTCTTGCCCTTGTCCTTGCCGCTGATGACGACGACCGTGTCGCCCTTGCGGAGCCGCGCGAGACTCATCACAGCACCTCCGGCGCGAGCGAGATGATCTTCATGAACTTCTTGGCGCGGAGCTCGCGCGCGACCGGTCCGAAGATGCGGGTGCCGATCGGCTCGAGCTGAGCGTTGATGAGGACGGCGCTGTTCTCGTCGAAGCGGATGTAGCTGCCGTCGTTGCGGGAGGCCTGGCTCTTGGTGCGAACGACGACGGCCTTGGCCACTTCGCCCTTCTTCACCTTGGTGCCCGGGAGCGCCTCCTTGATGGAGACGACGATGACGTCGCCGAGGCCGGCGTAACGCCGCCGCGAGCCACCCAGCACCTTGATGCACTGGACGCGCCGCGCGCCGGAGTTGTCGGCGACTTCGAGGATTGTGCGCATCTGAATCATGGTGGTGTCACTCCTCGACGAACTTCTTGAGAAGGCGAACGACGATGAATCGCTTGTCGCGCGAGATCGGGCGGTGCTCCTGGATCTCGACCTCGTCGCCGGGCTTGTATTCGTTCTTCTCGTCGTGGGCCTTGTAGCGCGCGCGCGAGCGGACGTACTTGCCGTAGAGCGGATCGCGCGTGTGCGAGACGACCTCGACGACGACGGTCTTGTCCATGCGGCCGCCCTTGTTCTTCTTGTTCGGGCGGACGACCTTGCCGACCATCTTGCGGCGGAAGCCGTGGGCCTCTTGCTCGGGCGCCTTGGCCGCGGGGGCGGCTTGCGGGGATGATGTGCTCATTTCGTCGCTCATTTCGTTTCTTGGGCGGCCTTGGCCGACTTCTTCGCGGCCTTGGGCTCAGCAGCCTTCTTCGGTGCGGCGGCCTTCTTGGGCGCAGCGGCCTTCTTCGACGGCGCCTTCTTCGGCTTGGCGCCCTCGACGGCGGGCTTGGACGCGGTCGCCTCGGGGGCGACGCCGCGGACCTTCTCGCCGAGGATGGTCTTGATGCGGGCGAGCTCGCGGCGGTGCTTGCGGAGCGAGCTCGTGTCGTCGAGGCGGTTGGTGAAGTTCTTGAAGCGCGCCTCGAAGAGATCCTGACCGATCGTCTTCTCGAGCTCGCGCAGATCTTCGGCGGAGCGCTCGCGCAGGTCCTTGGCCTTCATCAGTGCACCTCGTCGCGGTGGAGGAATTTGTAGCCGACGGGGATCTTGTGGCCCGCGAGGCGGAAGGCTTCGCGCGCGGTCGCCTCGTCGACGCCGGAGATCTCGTACATGACGCGGCCCGGCTGGATGTCCGCCGCCCACTCCTCGACGCCGCCCTTGCCGCCACCCATGCGGACCTCGAGAGGCTTCTTGGTGACGGGGCGGTGCGGGAAGATGCGGATCCAGAGCTTGCCGGCGCGCTTGACGTGGCGCGTGATCGCCATACGCGCGGCCTCGATCTGGCGCGACGTGAGGCGGCCCGGCTCGGTGGCCTGCATGGCGAAGTCACCGAAGGACACGTCGGAGCCGCGGAACGCGGTGCCGCGGTTGTTGCCCTTCTGCGTTTTGCGGTACTTGGTGCGTTTGGGGGAGAGCATGACTCTTCTCGGGAGGGTGAATCAGGGCGTGGTGATGGTGGGGCGGCGCGTGCGGCGCTGGAGCACCTCACCGCGGAAGACCCAGACCTTGACGCCGATGATCCCGTACTTGGTGCGGGCTTCGGCGAGGCCGAACTCGATGTCGGCGCGGAGCGTGTGGAGCGGGACGCGGCCCTCGCGGTACGTCTCGACGCGGCTCATCTCGCTGCCGCCGAGGCGGCCCGAGCAGCGGATGCGGATGCCCTTGGCGCCGAACTTCATGGCCGTCGAGACGGCCTTCTTCATGGCGCGGCGGAAGGCGATGCGGCGCTCGAGCTGAGCGGCGACGTTCTCGGCGACGAGCTGCGCGGCCGTCTCGGCCTTGCGGATCTCCTGGACGTCGATGAAGACCTCGTTGGCGGTGTAGGCCTGCACGCCCGGGAAGAGCGGCTCACCCTTGGCGGCGGTCGCGATGTTGCCGCTCTTGAGCGTCTCGATGCCCTTGCCGCCCTTGCCGATGACCATGCCGGGCTTGGCCGTGTAGACGATGACCTTCGCCTTGTTCGCCGCGCGCTCCACCTCGACGGACGCGACGTTCGCGTTCATCAGGTAGTCCTTCACCGCGCGCTTGATGCGGATGTCCTCGTGGAGCCACTTGGCGTAGGACTTGTCCTCGAACCACTTCGAGTTCCACGTCTTGATGACGCCGAGGCGGAAGCCATACGGATGTGTTTTCTGACCCATTAGGCGCGTTCTCCGAGGATGACGGTGATGTGGCTGAGGCCTTTTTGAATGCGGGTGGCGCGGCCCATCGCGCGGGGGCGCCAGCGGCGGAGGTACTTGTTCGGGGCCTTGTCGACGAAGGCCGTCTCGACGAAGAGCGAATCGAGGTCGACGCCGGGCTGCTGCGTGCGGGCGTTGGCGACGGCGCTCTCGATGAGCTTCTTGATGACGGGCGCCGCGGATTTCTGCGTGAATTCGAGCAGCTGGAGCGCCTCGCCGGCTTGCCGGCCACGGACCAGGTTCACAATCACACGGGCCTTGCGCGGAGAGATCCGCGCAAAGCGAGCAATCGCCTTGCTGACCATTTTCTTCCTCGGGGACCTTTTTCGAACCGGGCGCCGTCGTACGTCCGCCGGGTTCGCGCGAGGCGAAGCCCAAAGCGGAAAGCCGTTACGGCCGCCCTCACCAGAAAAGCCCTGAAATCAGGGCGCTTCGGGATTGGGAGGGCGCAGTTTAGTCACCGAAGGGCCGCCGGCAAGGGAAATCTGTGATCGAAGCCGTCGAGGCCTGGCGTGCTAGATTCCTTCCATGGGCGCGCGGTGGCTCACGACGGCGGGAGCCGCGGTCCTTCTCGCCTGCACGAGCCGGTTTCCAGGGGCCTCCGACGCGTCGAACGAGGGCGGCGGCGTCGACGGCGGAGGCGACGCGGTCGTCTTCGGGGACGCGGCTCCGCTCCAGGACGGGGCGCCGAGCTCGCCCTCGACCGTCTTCGCTCACAGCCCCGACACGCTCTACCGGCTCGACCCGACGACGAAGGCGGTGACGGCCGTCGGGGCGTTCTCGGGATGCTCCCAGGTGACGGACATCGCGCTCGACCGACTGTCGACCATGTACGGTGCGACGCTCGACGGCTTGTACCGCATCGACACCTCGACCGCGGCGTGCACGCTCGTCGCGACGGGCAAGTACCCCAACTCGCTGTCGTTCGTCCCCGCCGGGACGCTCGACCCGAGCGTGGAAGCGCTCGTCGGCTACGTGGGCGACCAGTACGTGCGCATCGACGTCGGCTCGGGCTCGCTGACGACGGTGGGCGCGCTCGGCAGCGGCTACTCGTCGAGTGGCGACATCGTCTCGGTGAAAGGCGGCGGCACGTTCCTGACCGTCAAGGGCGGACCGAACGCGTGCAGCGACTGCCTCGTCCAGGTCGACCCGAAGAGCGGTGGCTTCTTGATGGAGTGGGGCCCGCTCGGCCGCACCGACGTCTTCGGGATCGCGTTCTGGGGCGGCAGGGTCTACGGCTTCGACAACGCGGGTGAGGTCTTCCAGGTGGATTTCAGCGGCCTCGCGATGCAGATCACGCCCATCGCGATCCCGAGCGCGCCGCCCAACCTGCAGTTCTTCGGCGCGGGCTCGACGACGATCGCGCCGCTCGTTCAGTGACGAGCGCGCGCGCGACGCTCAGAAGCCGTACGCGTCGGCGGAGAGGCCCGAGCCGCCCGACGGCGCCTGGCTGAGCACGGAGCTGTAGCCGCCGTTGCCGCCCGCTCCGCCGCCGAGGCGCGTGCACGAGTTCTGGTTCTGCGTGGGTGTTCCGGTGCTCGTCGTGTAGGC
>DATIQP010000993.1:0-6870 GCA_035470765.1 Polyangiaceae bacterium
GGGGTGAATGCCTTCCTTCATCGCACTTCTCCGTGACCTCCGTCGTGGCCGTGGCGGCATAGGAGGCAGCTCGGGGGACCCCGAGGGGGACGCGAAACCTAATGGCTCGGCGGCCATTGCGCAAGTCGGTTTGACCCTGGAAGGTTTTCGGACGCCAAAGCACGGGAGATGAAGAATTGTTGGAGGGCATCCAAGGTCGTGGTGAAGGCGACCGAACGGCCCTAAGTTGCCGTCCCGACGAGGACACTATGCGAACCACTTTTCTGACGGCCCTGTCCGCGGTGCTTCTGTTTTCGATCGGCGCCTTCGCGCAAGAAGGCGCGCCAACCGCAGCCGCGCCTCCTACGGCGGCGGCCACCGCCACCGAAGAAGAGGCCTTCAACGAAGCGCTCAAGGCGGAGCCCGGTGGGCTCACCGCCACAGCCGTCGGCAAGAGGGCCGGCGAGACGAGCTACCAGGCGAAGGCCTCGGAGGAGGCGCTTCGCGGCGCCGCCGCGCGCGTCGACGCCGCCTTCTACGCGTTCTTGCCGCACCTCTCCGGCGTCGCCAGCTACACGCGTCTCAGCGAGTTCACCCCCCCTGCGATCTTCAACACCGGCGGCTCGCTGGTCGGCTCGACCCAGAACAACGCCGGGCCGATCGCCGACCCGAATAGCCTCGTCGCCCTCCCGTCGTCGCTGTTCGCCTTCCCCCTCGTCTTCAACAACTGGAACCTGCAGGCGACCATCGTCATCCCCATCACCGACTACTTCCTCCGCATCAACGAGAACTACACGGCGGCCACGCACGCGCGCGAGGCGGCTCGCTACGACGTCGCCACGGCGCGGGCCGGGTCGGCCTCGGACGGTGAGGTTGCATTCTACAACTGGCTGCGCGCCCGCGGAGCGCTCGTCGTCGCCCAGCTCGCCCTCCAGGATCAGAAGACGCACCTCACCGACACGAAGAACCTGTTCACGGTCGGCAACGCGTCGCAGGTCGACGTGCTTCGCGGAGAGACCGCGGTCTCGGACGCCGAGCTCGCCGTCGTGCGGGCGCAGAACCTCCTCGAGTTCACGGCCAAGCAGCTCCGCGTCGCCATGCACATCGAGGACAGCGTCCCGATCGCGTCCGGCGAGACGATCGACGCGCGCGTCCTGCCGCCGGTGCAAGGCAACCTCGGCTCCCTCATCAGCGAGGCTCAGTCGGCGCGCTTCGAGGTGCACAGCCTCGACGCGAACATCGAGGCGGTCAAGGCGCAGGCGCGCTTCATGAAGGCCGCCATCTACCCGCAGATCACGGCGTACGGCGACGTGATCTACGCCAACCCGAACCCGCGCGTGTTCCCCCAGAGCGACACCTGGTTTCCGACGTGGGACCTCGGCGCGCGCATGACCTGGAGCCCGAACGACATCCCGACGTCGCTCGCCAACAGCGCCGATTTCGCGAGCCGCGCGGCGGGCCTCGAGGCCCAGAAGCAGGCCCTGCGCGACGGCATCGCGCTCGAGGTGACGGGGGCGTACCAGACCGTGCAAGCGGCCGACTTCGCCGTGCAGAGCACCGAGAAGCAACTCACCTCCGCGCGCGAGGCCGTACGCGTGGCGCGCGAGCTGTTCAAGGCGGGCCGCGTGACGTCGACGACGCTCACCGACGCCGAGACGGAGCTGACCCGGGCGCGCCTCTCGATGCTCAACGCGCGCATCGACGCCCGGACCGCGCGCGTGCGGCTCGATCACGCGCTCGGTCGCGACACGAGGCTGGTGGCCCTCCCGTGAATCGGCGGTGACGGGAAGCCGCGCCGGCTTCCGGGGGTCGTGATATGCCCCCGTCATGAGCACCTCGACGCCCGCCCAAGGCGCGAGCCTCGCCGTGATCGGCGCGGGCACCTGGGGTCTCGCGCTCGCCGCAGCGGCCGCGCGCGCCGGGACCTCGACCGTCCTCTTCTCTCGCCGTGGCGAGGTCAAACCGCCGAAGGGCGTGACGCTCACCAAGGACCTCGCCGTTGCGGCGAGTCGCGCCCACCTGCTCATCCTCGCCGTCCCCTCGAGCGCGGCCGAAGAGGTCGCCCGCCAGCTCGGCGATCACGTCGACGGCCGCCACTTCGTCGTCCACGGCGTGCGCGGTCTTGCGAACGACGGTGCCACCGGCCTGCGCACCGTGAGCGACGTCGTCCGCGCCGAGACGCCCGTGCACCGGGTCGGCGCGCTGGGCGGCCCGGCGCTGATGGCGGACCTGCGCGCCGGCAAGCCCGGCGTGCTCTTGTGCGGCTCCGCGTACGACGAGGTGAACCGGGCGGTCCACGCGGCCTTCAACTGCCGCACGCTCCGCTGCTACACCACCCACGATCTGCGCGGCCTCGAGTGGGGGAGCGCGCTCGTCGGATGCCTCGCCATCGGCATCGGCTACGCCCAGGCGCTCGACATGAGCCCGGGCCTCGTGGCCGCCGTCATCTCGCGCAGCATCGAGGAGGCCTCGCGCATCGCGGCCGCCGCCGGCGGCGAGGAGCGCACCATGCTGGGCCTCGCCGGCTACGGCGACTTGCTCGCCTGCATCGCGCAGAAGGAACGCCCCGAGGTCCGCGTAGGTGCCGCGCTCGCCAAGGGCATGTCGCTCGACAAGGCCGTCAAGTCGGCGGACCTGCGCGTCGAAGCGGTCGAGCTCATCCCGCGCGTCAACGCCTGGGCGGACGAGCACCACGTGCGCGCGCCGATCTTCGCCGCCCTCCGGCGCCTGGTCTACGGCGAGAGCTCTCCCGAGAAACTCATCGAAGATCTCATGACTTACGACCGCTGATTCCGCGCAACTCCCCCGGTCGCCGCCCGATGGGGGGCATGTCGTTCGACTACGCCCCCGGCGACCTCGTGGCCTGCGGCCGGTTCCGCGTGACGCGGGTGCTGGCGAGCGGCGGCATGGGCAGCGTCTACGAGGTGGAGGACGTGGGCATCGGCCGCGCGTACGTGCTCAAGACGCTGCACCGCGAGCTGGCGGGCGAGGGCGAGCTGCGCCGCCAGATGGAGCGCGAGGCGCGCGTGCTCGGCCGCCTCTCCCATCCCAACGTCGTGCAGGTCTTCACCGCCGGCGTCACCGACGACGAGCTCTCGCTCCCCTTCATCGTGATGGAGCGGCTGCGCGGCGGATCGCTCCGCGAGGTGCTGCGCGGCAACGGCGGCCTGCCCGCCCGCGCGGCCGTCCGCGTGGCGATCGAGCTGCTCGACGCGCTCGACCAGCTGCACGAGATCGGCGTGGTGCACTGCGACCTCAAGCCCGAGAACGTCTTTCTCCACGCGACCCCGCGCGGCGAGGTGATCCCCAAGCTCCTCGACTTCGGCGTGGCGCGGGTGCTCCCCCGGGGCGAGGCGAAGGCCAAGCTCGGCGGGACGGTCCGCTATTCGAGCCCCGAGCAGCTCCGCGGCGAGGAGGTGGACGCGCGCAGCGACGTGTACGCGATGGCGCTCGTGCTCTACGAGATGCTCGCCGGCACCGGGCCCTTCGCCGACGCGCGCGGCGCGGAGAACGTGGCGCGCGCTCAGCTGACGCGCGTGCCGGGGCCGATCAAGGGCGTTCCCGCGCCGCTCATGGCGCTCCTCGGTCGCGCGCTGGCCAAGAAGCCGAGCGAGCGGCCGCGCGACGCGTTCGCATTCGCCCACGAGCTGCGGGAGATCGAGCCCGGGCTGCTGGGCGCGAGCGCCGTTCCGTCTGCGATGCTCGAGGTCCGCGCGAAGTGCGACGAGACCACGGCCCACGCGCCGAACGCCGCGCAGCAGGCTGCGACCGCGGTAGATCGAAGCGACACCGTCCGGGACGTGACGAGCGTCGTCTCCAGCGGCGACCTTCTGACGCGCTACGCAGGTTGAGGTTGCGACGGCGGCGCCATCGGAGGAGGGCGCTGCGAAGGGTTCCTGCCGTAGAGGCGCTGGCGCAGATCGGCGTGGCCGGACGAGGCGAGGTAGCCGATCAGATCGTTGCGGCGCTCCTCTCCGCCGAGGTCGGCGATGATCCGCGTCTCGCTCTTGATGCGCTTCATCGCCGCGTGGAAGTCGCCGGACAGGACGAGGGCGGCGCGGTTGGCCGTGAGCTCGACGCTCTTGATCCACGCGCCGAGATCGACGCGGCCGCCTTGCTCGTCGAACTTCGTCGCCGCTTTTACGAGGAGCGCCTTCTCCGCTGCGCCCATGTGCCCGGCGATGCGCTTGCGGAGCTTGGCGACGGCGTCGCCGGCCGGGATCGGGACCTCCGGCAGCGCGATCTTGATCGCCGCGAAGAACAGCGCGGTGAGCTCGGGCAGCGATGGGTAGAAGACGAGCGGATAGTGCTCGGGCCGGTAGTAGGTGAGGTGGCGCGCGACGAGGAAGACGAGGTCCGAGAGCGCGAGGCCGCGGAGCACCTCGTCGCCGACGGCCGTCGACGGCGTCGCGACCTGCACGGCGGCGATGCCTCCGGGGACGTCGTGCCCGTGCAGGACGTAGAGGTCGGGCGTCGCGATGCCGAGGACGGTGCTCGCCCAGACGAACGCACGCACGATGGATGCGGTGCTCGTCGGCTCCTGCTTGGCGCGCGGATCGAGCTCGCCCAGCTTGTGCGTGCTCGCGAGCTCTTCGATCTTTGCCTTGACGGCGGCGGGCGCGACGGCGGCCATGATGGCCTCGAGGATGGGGTCGTGGCCGGGGGCGCGGAGGCGCACGTCCCACGAGGAGTCGTCGAGGGCGGCGACCGGCTTGAGCGCGCCTTCGGGGCGGAGCTGGTCGACCAGCAGCTGGTGGTCCATGTCGGCGGCGCCGAGCTCCTCGAGCGCGAGCGCGGCCAGAAACGCGCGATCGTGCGAGCCACGCTTGACGTGGATCTCGAAGAGCCGGCGGAACGTCTGCGCGCGCGTCGGCGCGGCGGCGGCCATCTGCTCGAACTGCTCGAGCGCGGCGGGGACGTCGCCTTTGGCGAGGTACAGCTCCGCGAGCGCGGCGCGCGTGTCGGCGTCTTCGGGCTTGAGCTTGACCGCGCCGCTGAACGCGTCGACCGCGCCGGGCCCGTCGCCTAGCTTGTCGCGCCGCAGCGTGCCGAGGCGCTTGCACAGGTCGAACGCGCGCTCCGCGTCGCCGCGCTCGGCGAACCGGTCGATGAGGCGCGCGTAGACCCGCTCGAGGTCCGTCCACTGGCCGAGGCGCGTGCGCACCGCGACGAGCGCCACGAGCGCCTTCTCGTGCGTGGGGTCTTCTTCGAGGGCGGCCTCGAGGAAGCCGAGGCCGCGGTTCTCGTCGCGGAGGCGCCCGAGGGCGATGTCGGCCTGGGCGAAGCGGAGGGCGCCGCGCACGTTCGCCTCCTCCGCCTCGGTGCAGAGCGCGCCGAGGATCTCGACGACCTTCGGCCACCGGTGGATGTGCTCGTAGAGCCCGCGCAGCGAGCGCAGCACGTCCACGTCCTCGGGCTTGCGCTCGCGAGCCTTCTCGAGCGACTCGATCGCCGCGCGGGCGTCCGTGAGCTCCGTGCGCTGCACGTCGGCGAGTCGCTTGAGATAGTCCACCTTCGTGTCGTCGTCGGCCGAGGCGTCGACGAGCCTGCCGAGCAGCTGCGCGACGCGCCGGAAGTCGCGCTCGCTCGTCGCGATGTCGACCAGCGCCACGAGCGCGGGCTTGTAGCCGGGCATCAGCCCGAGCGCCTTTTCGTAGTTGGACTCGGCCTCGCGCAGCTTGCCCTGCGCGCGCTTGGTCTCCGCGATGCCGGAGTAGATGCTGGCGCGCTCGAGGTCGTGCTCCTCCGAGCTGACCATCAGCGCTCTCTTGTAGGCCTCGAGGGCGTCATCCAGGGCGCCGCCTGCGCGCGCAGCATCGCCTTCGCGGATCAGCTCGTCGAGCTCGTAGAGGACGTCATCGGTCATGAGTCTGCCAGCGGCGCGACCTGGGAGCATACCGCACGTCGGGCCTCACCGGTTCACGCGAAGTGGACGACAAGGGGGGCGTGGTCGGAGGCGATGATCGCGCCCGGCGCGAGCGTGTCCGGGTCGACCAGCCCGTCGTTGACGTAGACGCAGCTTCGGACGTGCTTCGCGAGCGCCGGGCTCAGCAGGGCGTGATCGATGGCCGCGGGCTCGCCGCCGTGCCGGACGGAGACGCGGCCCGAGGCGGGCACGTGAAGGGCACAGCTGAAGAGGTCGCTCTGGGCGAGGATTCGCACGGGGACCGAGTCGGGCACGTCGTTGAAATCGCCGCACACGGCGATCTTGTCGGCCGCGTCGTGCACGAGGCGGTCGTCGACCTCGCGCCGCACGAAGAGCGCCTCGGCGCACCGCCAGACGAGGGCCCGCGCCTCGGCCTCGGCGAGCGCGAGCGGCGTCGTCGGCTCCTTCGGCTCGCCGGAAGCGGTGCGAATCGGCACGGCGCGGCGCGACTTGAAGTGCACGGACATCACGCGGAGGCGACCGATGTCGCCGCCCGCATCGATCACGGCCTCGGGAATGGAGCGGCGAAGGGGGATGCGCGCGTCGAAGGGCTCCGGGTCCGACTCGAAGAATCGAGGGAACGACAGGTGGCTCGCAGAGAGGACACCCGACGATAGGATCGGCCGGCGCGAGAGAATTGCGTTGCGAATGCCGCGCTTGTCGGGGCTGGCGACGACGGGAGGCTGGAAGCCGCCGCCAAGCGCGCGCGACAGCTCGTCGAGGACGGCTTCGGAGCCGACCTCCTGAAGAGCCACGACGTCGGGCGCGTACGGGGCCAGGCGCGCGGCGATGAGCTCGATGCGCCCGCGGAGGCGCGCGCTCTGCTCGTCATTTTCGGGGTCGAACAGGTCGAGCACGTTGTAGGTCGCAAGCACGAGGCCCATTGGCTACAATCTACATGATGGCACTTCCCTCCGAGGACTCGCTCCGCGCGCTCGTGACGAGCTACGCACGCCTGCTCTCCG
>DATIQP010000994.1:0-4194 GCA_035470765.1 Polyangiaceae bacterium
TCCCGCCGGAGATCGCTACGCTCGAGCGATGACGACGAAGAAGGTGTGCGTGGTGGTCGGCGTGGGTCCTGGCAACGGCGCGGCGCTGGCGCGTCGCTTCGCGAAGGAGGGCTACGCCGTGGCGCTGCTCGCGCGAACGACCGAGACGATCGAGCCGCTCGCGGCGAGCCTGGACGGCGCGCGCGCGTACACGTGCGACGCCTCCGATGCGGGCGCGGTTTCGCGCGCGTTCGACGCCATCGAGCGCGAGATGGGGCCCGTGCACACGCTGGTCTACAACGCGGGCTCGGGCACGTGGGGGACCGTGGAGGACGTCGATCCCGCCGCGTTCGAGGCGGCGTTTCGCGTGAACGCGCTCGGCCTGCTGCTCGCCTCGAAAAAGGTCATTGGGCAGATGAAGGCGCAGGGCGGCGGGAACATCGTCGTCATCGGCGCCACGGCCTCGCGGCGCGGCGTCGCGCGCACCGCCGCGTTCGCGCCCGCGAAGGCCGCGCAGAAGAGCCTCGCCGAGTCGATGGCGCGGCACCTCTGGCCGCAGAACATCCACGTGTCGCTCGTCATCGTCGACGGCGTCGTCGATCTGCCGCGCACGCGCGCCATGATGAAGGACAAGCCGGACGACTTCTTCATCGCGCCGGACGATCTGGCCGACACCGCGTTTCACCTGACGACGCAGCACCGCTCCGCGTGGTCGTTCGAGGTCGAGGCGCGCCCGTTCAACGAAACCTGGTAGATCTCGGCCGCGCGCCGAGATCGCGCGGAGAAGGCACCATGAACATCGCTCTCTGGGTATTGCAAGGACTCCTCGCGTTCGTCATGCTCGGCGCGGGCGGCATGAAGGTCGCCTCGCCGAAGGCCAAGCTCCTCGCCAACCCGAAAATGGCCTGGGCCAACGATTTCACCGAGGGGCAAATCAAGCTGATCGGCCTGGCCGAGGTCCTCGGCGCGGTCGGGCTGATCGTGCCGTGGGCGACGCACATCCTTCCGGTCCTGACCCCCATCGCGGCCGCCTGCCTGGCCGTGATCATGCTCGGCGCGGGCGTCGTTCACCTTCGGCGCAAGGAGTCGCCGATGCCCATCGTGTTGGCCGTGCTCTGCGCGGTCGTGGCGGTCGGGCGTCTTCTGTAACGGCTCCGCGACGGGGGCCCGGACGCCCTACTTCTTCTCCGGCGCAACCTCCTCACAGTCCGCCGGAGCCGCTCCTCGGCACCCAAGGTAGTCCACCAGATCCCCCGGCACCGGCGCGTACGTCCACCGCTCCGTCAGCTTGTGCCCATCGCGCGTCGCGAGCGACACCTCCTGCTCGTACTCCGCCCACTGGTAGAGCATGGCCGCGTGGTAGTCGATGAGGTGCTGCACGAGGGCCCGGGCGTCCGCGGAGGTCGTCGCTCCGCGCAGGCCGTCGAGGAAGGTGACCATGCCGTCGTCTTCGCGGCTCGCGGCGAGGGGATCGGGGCACGCGCGCATCGCGGCGGGGACGGCGTCGCAGAGCTCCTTCTTCACGGCCGCGTCGATGTGCGCGGCGCGGGCCTTGGCGGAGTTGTAGAAGCGGCAGGCCATGTCGTGATCGACCTGCTTCTTCTCGGCGTGATTGCAGCCGACGCAGGCGTCGAAGAGCAGCGAGAGGGACATGCCGATGGGGACGAAGCTCGCGTGCTCGGTGTTGACGAAGCTGGTGCCGATGGGGACGAGGACGTCGTAGGTGGCCTCGACCGAGATCGCCCGGGCGATGCGCAGGCCGAGGCCGGCGCCGGGGCGGAAGCCGGCGTCGCCCTTGATCGTGAGCGGGAGATCGGCGCGCGCCATGAGGTAGAAGTCGAAGACGTCGCCCATCCAGTAGCTGAGGCGGGCGCGGGCGCCGAAGTAGAACGAGAACGGGCCGTGGACGTCGTCGCCCCAGTAGCCAATCTGGCTGCCGGCGAACGCGCCGAGGCGGAAGCGGTCGTACCAGACGGGGACGGAGACCTCGGCGCCGACGATCGCGCTCGAGCGGCTGGTGCGCGCGTCCGCGGGCGCGTCGGTGCGAGCGTTGACGTCGAAGAGGTAGGTGGCCGAGACGTTGGTCTCGAGGAAGCGCTTGCCCGAGAGGACGTAGGGCGAGGTCGGCGGCCTGGGCAGCTCCATCGGGATCGCCGGGACGCCGTCGTCGGCGAGGGCGGGCGTGGCGACGAGGCACGCGGCGATGGCGAGGGCGCGCTTCACGGCGACCTCGGGCACGTGGCGTCGCTGTCGCCCGCGTCCGGGCTCGGGCTCGGCGGGTCGTCGTCGGCGCAGTTCTTGGCGTCGGGCGACTTCTTCAGCTCCGCGATCTTGGCGGCGCCGCACACGCTCTCGACCGACGGCAAGGGCGGCGTGCACCAGGTGTAGAGCTTCTGCAGATCGACCTGGTCGGGGCCTGTCCCGACGTCGATGCCGAGCGTCGTGGCGATCTGCGTGCACTTCTCGCGGGCGGACTCCGCGCCAGCGAGCATGAGCCGGCGCTGCTCGACCGGATCGAAGGCGTAGCCGGGCAGCCCCGGGATGCGATCCTCGTTGCGCCACACGTTGGTGACCTGGAACGTGTGCGCCACGATCTGCTCGTTGTTCTGGGCCAGGTGCGCGTTCTTCTTGACGTCGCGCGTGCAGACGCGCTCGTAGTCGCCCGAGCACAGGTAGTCGGCGTCGCACGTGCCGGTGCAGAGCGCGGTCGCTACTTCGCCCCGTGACTTCTTCGTCGCGTCGTCGCGGACGAGGGCCCGGCAGTAGTCGTACTCGGCGAGGCGCGAGGCCTCGGCGCGGGTACGGGCGGAGTCGATCTCGGCCTCGGTGACGCCGCCCGTCGAGATGTCGATGTACCGGATGGCCATGCCGAGCGCGTTGGGGAGCGGCGTGTTGTCGCCCGTGACCGAGGAGCCGCTCGACACGACGAGCAGGCGCTCGACGCCGCGCCGCACCAGCGCGAGCAGCGGCAGCTCGGAGCGGATGCCGCCGTCGAGGTAGGCGTAGTTGCCCGCGTCGTGGACGGGGTCGACGGGCAGGTGGTAGGTCGGGCGCACGATGAAGGGCAGCGCCGCCGACGACACGATCGCCTGCGCCACGTCCCATCGCGAGCCGAGGGTCGCCGCGTCCTGATCGCTGAGCGAGTAGAGGCGCCCGGTGCGGAAGTCGACCGTGTTCAGGATGAGCTCCATCCCGTTGGTCATCTCGCTGCACTGGTAGTTCTGCTCGATCTTGGCCGCCAGGCCCTTGAAGTCGAGCAGGGCGTCCTGCACCTTCGCCGGATCGGCGCCGTCGCCGCGCGCGAGATTGAAGGCGACGTGATTGCGGACGCAGTAGAGATCGTTCATCGACGAGCACAGGTACCAGTTGAGAAAATCGCCGAGCTTTTCGCTCCGGTGCTTGGGGTCGTCGAGCTTGGTGTGGAAGATGTCCGTCGCGCCGACCACGGTGGCGCCCGTGCTCGTGCCGCTCGCCATCGCGAAGCCGGGGTGGCGTTTGCGGCACGCGTCGTCCTGCATGCACTTGTCGATCATGTTCAGCGTGACCCAGACGACGCCCGCGCTGAAGATGCCCGTCGCCGCGCCGCCCTTGACGACGAGCCCGGTGACGGGATGGTCGAGCTCGCGCTTCCACTGCCGCGTGCTCAGGTAGGCGGAGGTCTCGCCGAAGGCGCGCTCGGCGGCGGAGTGGACCTCGCCCATCGTCGCGAACCGCTCGTCGACGAGCCTGCCGGTGACGGTGACCGCGCGCTGCAGCGCGACCCGGAAGCGCACGTAGTCGGCGAGCTCGGCGATCGCCGCGGGGTTGCGGGTCCTGCCGTCGCAGACGGGCGTGGACGGCGGCGCGATCCCGCTCGTGGCGACCGCCTTCTGGATCGCCTGCTGCGACGCGGGCGCCGCCTTGTCGCTCGCGTGATCGTCGTCCTCGAAGGAGAGATCGGTGGACGCGTCGCCCGCGAACCAGGCCCGCAGGCTCGAGTCCATGAACTCCGCGGCGTGGTCGTGGAGCAGCTTGAGCCACGCGACGACGCGCGCGTCGTGGCCTTGCGAGTCCAGTCCGCCCTGGCCGAAGTACCCCTCGCCGAGCTCGTCGCGCATGCGCCACATGACCGTGTCGGTCGCGCGCTGCGAGCGCGAGTAATAGGGGTCGGTCTTGCTGTCGAGCACGCCCTGGTTGAACGCCGTCGCGAGCTCCCGCGAGGCGACCAGGTTGCAC
>DATIQP010000995.1:0-4168 GCA_035470765.1 Polyangiaceae bacterium
GTACGCGTCGCATGCGGGGAACGGATGCACAGACGGGGGCCATGTTGCCGTCCCACGGCGGCAACGAAGGGAACGACATGGCGAAGAAGCCGAGCATCAAGAGCCTCGAGACCGTCACGAGCGAGGAGGCGCAGGCCTACCTCGACTACGCGCGCGGCGACGAGCTCGACGCCGCGCACGCGCTGGCCTGCGACCGCAACCGTCTCGACGGCTCGATCGCACCGCCGGACGACGCCGAGGTGCACCACGCGCTCTTCTTGCTGCGTCGCGCCCTCGGGCTGCCGCCCCCCAGCGTCGACTCGCTGCGAGGCGCGCGGCGCAGCCGCGCCGCCTGATCCGGCGTCGGTCGACGCGAGACGAAATCTCGGGGAGGCTCAGGGCTCGATGCTCGCCGGCGGCGCCGCGCTCGGTGCGGCAGCGGTCGTCGCAGCGGTCGTCGCGGCGCGCGGCCGTGTCGCAGGCTTCGGAGCCGCGCTCGCGGAGACCGCGGCCGTCGCGCTCGCGCTCGGCGCCGAGGGCGGCGCGCTGGCGGACGGGGTAGCCGAGGTGCTCGCCGTCGGCAGCGGCTTGTTGAGCTGGTCCTCCGCCTGCTGCTTGTCGCGCCAGGCGATCGCGCCGAGCACGCCGACCATCATCGTCACGCCGAGCACGAGGCCGGCCATGAGCGCCGTCTTCGGCGACATGCTCTTCGGGATCTCGATGTCCTCCGCCAGAGAGGCGAGATCGGGCGTGGACGGCTTGAGCGCGTACTGGACCTGGTCCTCTCGCATCGTCGCCACGCGGAGGCGGCCCGTCCCGCACACGTTCGAGAGCGACTCGGAGAGCTCGTCGGCCGACTGGAAGCGCTTGGTGGGATCGCGGTGGCACGCGCGCGCGAACCAGGCGTCGAAGCCCGCCGGCACGTTCGGGTTGATCTTCGACGGCACCGGCAGCGGCGCCGCGCAGACCTTGAGCACGATGTCGCCGAGCACCTCGCCCTCGAACGGGATGCGCGCGGTCATCGCCGCGTAGGTGCACGCGCCGAGCGACCAGAGATCGGTCGTGGGGGTCGGCGCGCCGCCGACGGTGAGCTGCTCGGGCGCCATGAAGTTCGGCGTGCCGATGACCGCGCCCTCCTGCGTGGGGCCGCCCATCTGCGACGATCCCTCGCTGACGAGGTTGGCGTCGAACATCTTGGCGATGCCGAAATCGACGAGCTTCACCGTGTAGGGGGTGTCGCTCATCGTGTCGCCGTCGGTCGCGTGGAGGAAGATGTTGTCCGGCTTCAGATCCCGGTGGACGATGCCGTTGGCGTGGGCCTTCGCCAGCGCCTTGGACGCCTCGCCGATGATCTTGGCGACCTCGGGCGCGGGCAGCGGGCCCCGGCGGATGAGCGCGTCGGAGAGCGACTCGCCCTCCAGATACTCCATGACGATGTAGGGCAGGCCGAAGTCGTTGACGCCGTAGTCGAAGACGTGGACCGCGTGCTTGCTCCTGAGCTTTGCCGCGGCGCGAGCCTCGATCTCGAAGCGGCGGCGCGCGTCGGCGGCCTGGGCGTGCGCGGGCTTGATGAACTTGATGGCGACGCGCGTCCCGAGCGCCTCGTGGATGCCTTCCCACACCGTGCCCATGCCGCCCGAGCCGATCATCCGCTGGACGCGGTACTTGCCGGCGACCAGGCTGCCCTCCAGGTCGGGCGAGTCGTCGTGCGGGAGCGGCTGCATCGTCATGGGGAAAATACGCCAGACGCGGGAAAGCCCCCGCGCGCGAACAAAGAGAAAGGGTAGCGGATTTTCGGGGGCGGGTAGCTTTCGTTTGCTCGCCGTGCCACGCCGGCGTCAGTTGGCGTAGTCTCGGCCCCGTGAAAAAGCTCGCACTCCTCGTTCTTCTCGTCGCCTGCGAGGACAAGCACCCGGTCGAGCCGCCCAAGGAGGCGGGGCCGGCTGCGACAGCGGTGGTGTCGGCCGCGCCGCCGCCGCCGTCGAAACCACCCTTGGTGACCGTGGACGACATCTCGGTCGTGGTCTCCGGCGATCGCGTGGACTTCGCGGGGCCCGATGCCAAGGGCCGCCTCGTCGCGCTGATCGCGGCCAAGCCGCTCGTAGCGGGCGAGACGCTCGAGGTGGACGTGCTGCGCGACACGACCATGCCGCACGTCGAGGTCGTCACGGCGGCTCTGCGCGAGGCGAAGGCGAAGGGCGCCACGGTGAAGACCGCGAGGCGCGATCGCACGCTCGGCGAGCTCGCGGTCCTGTTCGACCACCCGCCGGTCGCCTCGTGCGCGGCCGTCGCGACGATCGCCAAGGACGACGCCGTCCTGGTCTGGCCGTTCGGCGGCGGCACGGCGCTGCGCTACGCGCACGGCATGGCCGGTCCCGACATCACGCTCGGCTCCGAGGGGCTGCGCAAGCTCGCCAACGCGTGCGAGTCGTCCATCTACTTCGTGTCGGCCGACGACTCGATCAAGTGGGGGATGGTGTTCGATCTCGCGGTCGCCGCGCACGGCACCGCCGACGCGGGCGCCGCGTTCCGGCCGAGCTCGGCGGTCGTGCTCGGCAAGGCCCCGGTGCCGGGCCGCAAGGTCAGCGAGTAGTCACCGGCGCGCGAAGTCTTCGGCGGGGCTCGCCGCGGCCGGCGCGGGGACACCGAGCAACGTCGCCAAGGTGCGCGTGTAGCTCGCGTAGCTCGCCGGCTCCGCGCGCACGCCCACGCGAGCCTGCCCGCCCGCGCGCACGAACATCGGCACGGCGCGGTCGAACAGGTACGGCCCGCCGTGGCTCTGCCCCTTGCCGACGTCGTACTCGGTGTCGAAGAACGAGCCCTTCTTCGCGAGGACGAAGAGCGCGTTCGGGTTGCTCTCCGACAGCGACCGGCACACGAGCGCGTCCACGCTCTCGTCGCTCTCGGGCGGGCACGGCTTGCCGCGCGACGGGTAGACGCGATCGATGCCGGGGTGCGCGAGCAGCGCGTGGACCAGCGCGTCGTCGAGCGCCTTGCGCCGGTCGGGCGGGAGTGTCGCCGCGGCGTCCGTGTAGAATACATACGGGCTCGCCACGCCGAGCACCCAGTCGCCCTCGCCGACCGCGCGCTTCGCCACCTCACGCAGCTCCTCCGCGATCGTGTCGGGCACCAGTCGCTCCGCGAGGCCGCACGGCCGCTCCCAGGGATCCGGCGGCGCGCCGGCGCGGCACCACTCGCGCGCCCTGTCGGGAAGCTCTGGGAGCGGCGCCCCGCCGTGATCGCTCGCGAGCACGGCCGACCAGCCCGCCGCGCCGAAGGTGCGGTCGAGCAGGGCGAAGAAGCCCGCGAGCGCGCCATCGAGCCGCAGCAGCTCGTCCCACGACTCCCACGAATCCGGGCCCCAGAAGTGGTTCACGTAGTCGTTCGACGAGAGCGACAGCGCGAGCAGCATGGGCTCGCCCGCGTGGCGCGTCGCGAGCGCGGCAGCCGCCAGCCGGAGCACCGCGTCGTCGCCGCGCGGGCTCGCGCGGAACGCCACGGTCGGATGCCTCGCCTTCGCGAAGTCGTGCGGGAAGGTCCGGCCGAACCCGAAGACGTCGCTCTCGCCGGCCTGGTCGTCGGGCTGGCGCGCGTGAGAGGACGCGAGCACGGGATCGAGCAGCGTCCACGGCTCGGCGCGCAGGGGCGCCACGGTCGGCAAGGCGCGCGCGGCCCACTCGGGGTAGGCATCGGCGAAGGCGCTCGAGGTGACGAACCCGTCGGTCTTGCGGTCGTACCAGAGCGCCGCGTCCGGGTGGTGGCCGGCGCCGAAGATCGCGCCGCGGTCCTTGAGCGAGAGGCTCACGATCGTCGCGCGAGGGAAGCGCGCGCGGAGCACGTCGGCGACGGTCTCGACGTGGAGGATGCGGAGCGACACGCTCGGCTGCCCGGTGGGACCGCGCGGCCCGAACGCCTTGGTGTCGAAGTCGAGCAGGGCCGGGATGGTGATGTGGGTCGTGGATTCGATGCGCTCGTTGGCGAAGATGCCGGAGTGGTTCGGCGTGGTGCCGGTGAAGAGCGCGGAGTGGCCGGCGGCGGTCTCGGTGATGGCGTGAGCGAAGCGCATCTCGGGCACGAAGAGGCCCTCGCGCTTCAGCCGCGCGAAGCCGCCGGTCTTGGGGAGGAGGTCGAAGCGCTCGGCGGCCTCCCAGGCGGCGAGCTGGTCGATGACGATGGCGACGACGACGGG